>CANFPP010000004.1 GCA_947449005.1 Holosporales bacterium
AGATTGGCGGATCGGTTATTTTGCCAAAACCGACGGCGTAACGTTGACCCCGTACACCCAGGGGTGAAGCCTGGTCATTACCTCAGCAATCAAGGCCGCTCTGCTCCACCATTAACTCTTCCCCATCATGCGTACCTAGGCTTTTGAGCTTTGACAGCTTCAAGCATAGGACATCTGTACTTCTCTACCCTTAAACGCAGCAGACACCGCCTTACGTAACTTAGTAACTTAAGGGTAAACCAACTTGAATACGGAACAGATTGGGGAAGAGCCCATCATTAATGAAGACCCTACGCTTTTTGAGCAATTTTTTTAAGAAATGTCGACTAACAACTTGTGAATTCATTAAATCTTTTGACGGATTCCGGACTGCTGTCTTGAGAGTTTAATGGATTTTTGAGTTATTATTTTTCTTTAAAAAAACCCGTACTATTTGTTGGTTACAGGTAAAGAATAAATCAAAAAATGAAAAAATGTCAATTTTTAAAAGTGGCCGTAATTATGTTTTGGGGCGGCTAGTATGCATTAGATCCCCGGGGCTAGCCCGGGGATGACAGTATGGATGTTGGCGGAGAAAATTGGAGTGATAATATTAGAAAAAGTGGTGTAATTGGATCTTATTCCTCAGTTGAGCTTTCTATTACTGTTTCTTCATTTTCATTCTCTGCAACTACTTCCTCAGCAGTGCTGTCTATAATTGTCTCATCCTGATCGTCTTCTTCAACGCTACTACCAGGAATGCAACTTACAGCAACAACTTTTTCATCGTCTCCAACTCTAAAGATCGTAACGCCTTGAGTTCTTCTGCCAGCAATACGAACAGTATTAATGGGGCAACGAATTAGCTGTCCAGCGTCTGTAACTAGCATGATTTGATCATCACCATTGACAGGGAAAGAGGCAACAACGCCACCATTACGATCATTCACGACAATGCTATCAAAACCCATACTGCCACGATTCGTTGTGCGATATTGATAAGCAGAGCTTCGTTTGCCATAGCCATTTTCAGTAATCGTTAGAATGAACTGCTCTTGAGCTGCTAGTTCATCAAAACGTTCTTGGGTGAGCTGATAGCCTTCAGTTTCAGGAGCCTCTTGGTCTTCTGTCTCTATCTCTTGTCCATCGTTTTGTCTTAATTTTGCCGCCTGACGAAGATAGGCTTGGCGTTCATCCATTGATAAACTGCCTTGTCCAAGAATTGTCATTGCTATGACTTTATCTTCCTTATTGAGGCGAATTCCGCGTACACCATTTGAATCGCGTCCAACAAAGATACGAATGTCATCGACGTTAAAACGATTACAACGCCCACTATATGTTGAAAGCATTACATCATCATTTTCAGTACAAAGACTTACAGAAATCAGGCTTTCACCTTCATCCAGTTTCATTGCTCTTTTACCATTTGCATAAATACTAGCAAAATCACTTAAGCGGTTTCGGCGAACATTTCCAGCAGAAGTTGCAAACATTAAGAATTGCTCTGGTGCATCAGTGATATCGTCAGTCTTTGCTTCAGGCATCACTAGAACTGTTGAAATCGTTTCTCCGATAGCAAGAGGAAGAAGGTTGATCATCGCTCTCCCCTTAGATTGAGGTGTGGCTAAAGGTAAGCGGTAACCCTTTAACTGATAAACTTTACCAATTGATGAGAAAAATAGAATCGCACTATGAGTGTTGGCAACGAAAACATCGCTGACGACATCTTCATCTTTTGTTGCCATTCCAGAACGACCACGCCCACCGCGTCTTTGGGCTCTGTATGTTGATAGGGGGACACGTTTGATATAGCCGCCCAAACTGACCGTGATAACCATATCTTCGCGTTGGATTAAATCTTCCATATCGACAGATGAGTCGCCATCTTCTATGTCGGTACGACGTGGATTTGCAAACTGCGCTTTAATTTCAGTAAGTTCATTGGTTAAGATTTCTAAAACGCGTTCCCGTGATGCCAATATAGCAAGCAAATCCTGAATTTGCTCTGCGACTTGTTGTAAATCATTGGAGATTTTATCACGCTCTAAACCAGTCAAACGATGTAGACGTAAGTCTAAAATTGCCTGAGCTTGAATATCTGTCATCCGGTAAGCAAGGGAGCCGCCTGCGCTTGGTTCTACCAAAGCAATGAGAGGGGCAACGACAGTTGCGTCCCACTCTATTGCCATTAATTGGTCTTTCGCTTGCTGCCTATCTGTTGCTTTTTTGATCAAAGCAATAATCGGATCGATATTCGCAACGGCGATGGCAAAACCGAGTAAGAGATGAGCCTTTTCTCTAGCTTTTCCTAGCTCAAAGCGAGTTCGACGAAGAATAACGGTTTCACGGAACTCTAAGAATGCTTGCAGGATTTCTTTCATGGAAAGTTGGCAAGGTCTTCCGTGTACAAGCGCTAGCATATTGCAGCCAAAACTTGTTTGAAGCGATGAGTAACGATATAGCTGGTTAAGAACGACGTCTGGAACTGCATCCCGTTTTAATTCAATAACAACGCGCACACCATCACGGTCAGATTCATCACGAAGATCAGAAATTCCCTCAATAACTTTATCACGAACAATTTCAGCAATTCGCTCAATCATACGTGCTTTGTTAACCTGGAAAGGCATTTCAGTGATGATGATCGCTTCACGTCCTTCGCGGACTGTTTCAAAGTGTGTTTTGCCGCGAATAACAACAGAGCCTCGTCCTGTTCTAAAGGCTTCAAATATTCCATGACGACCGATAATAGTTCCACCCGTTGGGAAATCGGGCCCTGGAATGTATTGCATTAACTCAGCAAGATCCAGATGTGGGTTGGTAATTAAGGCGCAACATGCATCAATAACTTCCCCTAAGTTGTGTGGAGGGATGTTTGTTGCCATACCAACCGCAATACCGCCAGCACCATTAACAAGAAGATTAGGAAAACGTGCAGGAAGAACTTTTGGTTCAATCTCAGAGCCGTCATAGTTAGGCTGGAAATCAACGGTATCTTTATCAATATCTTCTAATAATTCATGAGCCGCTTTGCTGAGTCTAGCTTCGGTATAACGAGCCGCTGCCGCTGGATCTCCGTCCATCGATCCAAAGTTACCTTGTCCATCGATCAATGGTAAACGAAGACTAAAGTTTTGAGTTAATCGAACCATTGCATCATAAATTGCCATATCACCATGCGGGTGATATTTACCCATAACGTCTCCAACGACGCGAGCGGATTTGCGGTATGGTTTATTGTATTCATTGCCTGCGTGTTTCATTGCGTAAAGAATGCGCCGATGGACAGGTTTCAGCCCGTCTCTAACATCAGGTAGTGCGCGTGAAACAATGACGCTCATTGCGTAATCAAGGTAGGAACGCTTCATTTCCTCTTCAATGGCAATAGGCTTTATATCTGCAGTCATGAGGGCATTAGTCATGGTTTTTAAGAGCTCGTATTAAATTTTGATGTATGTGGATGTGGGCCAACGGAGATACCTGAAAATTTAGAAAGGAACTTCGTCGTCTAAATCACCAAAGCTAGGAGATGATCCTAAGCCTGAACTTGAAGGACTGCTAGAGGATGAGCCTCCGGCATAAGATGATGAATCGTAATCTTCCTCACCACTACTTGATCCCTTAGAATCCAAGAGTGTCATTTCCCCTTTAAAGCGAGAGAGCACAATTTCAGTTGTATACTTTTCAACGCCCGCTTGATCTGTCCACTTACGTGTTTGGAGCTGTCCTTCAAGATAAAGTTTGGTGCCTTTTTTCAAATAACGTTCAGCAATATCTGCAAGACGATCATTGAAAACAACAACGCGGTGCCATTCGGTTCTATCGCGACGTTCACCTGTCGCTTTGTCTTTCCAAGATTCACTTGTAGCAACTGACAAGTTAACAATCTTGCCGCCTTCTTGGTTAAATCTAACTTCAGGATCACGTCCTAAATTACCAACAAGTATAACTTTATTAACCGAACCCGCCATTTTTTAACTCCCTCGTATTTCATATTATCCTTTGTTATACAAAACTCTACGATATTACGCTACGGTTTGTTATAGTAAGATCAAATTTAAACATCTTTTTTAAGTGACCTATGAGCAGTTTTTTTATAACCATCAGTGATAATGCCGCAAAACGAATCGCTTTTTTGGTAGATCAAGAGCAAGACAACACTTTAATGTTGCGCGTTTCTGTGTTGGGAGGCGGGTGCTCAGGATTCCAATATAGTTTCCTTATGGATGATAGCAAACTTGAGGATGATCAAATCTTTGATAAAGACGATGCCAAAGTTGTTATTGATCAAACATCGCTGCAACTTTTGAATGGCAGCCAGATTGATTACGTGGAAGACTTATCTGCATCATCGTTCGTCATTAAAAATCCGAATGCTGCATCTTCTTGCGGCTGCGGGAATTCATTTTCGATTTGAGGGATTATTGTCCGTTCTGATAAATATACCTGTCATGAATTCCAGACATCTTCATTCATACAGGTATAATACTTAGGGTTTGTCATTATCCATTCTGATAAACAAGGTGGAAATTTGATAATTCTTTTTCGGCCCTATTACAGTATACAATGTTTCAAACTGGTTGCGTGTGTGAAACATCCATAGGCAATTGTATGTATCGTCTTTGCAATGATGCTGGTGTTGCAGTGTTGTTGGGAACGTTGTGTTTTTTTCGATGTTGCCTTCGTGCAGTAATACTCCATCATTTTTAAAAATCTTAAATGTATACGCTGTTACTTTGTAAATATGCTTTTGAAAACAGGTTTGACATTCTCCGTGCAGCTGATACGTGCCATTTTCTGTGTATAATATACTATCTTCAGTTTTTGTGAAAAATGCTTTGCCAGTTATCAAAACATCGAAGTGAGATACCTGTCGTTTGAATGTCCAGATACCTGAGAACAACTCTTCAAAATTTAGTTTATGACGGCTCATTTTTCACATATGAATGGTAGTGTCTTTTTTGCATTAAAGTGAACATAAGGAGAATCATTGTGTCAACAGTAGTTAAGTTTTCAGAAAAACTTGTTCAAGAGACATGTTGTCATGATAGTGTTTTTGGTGATTCTATGGAAAAACAAATAGAACACAGGTTACGTATCGGAAAAATTGCTGAGGAAAACCCAGATCTATCTTACGATTTCATAAAAGATATTCTGATTGCCAAACAAGATGTTAAGGGTGGTGAGGTTTTGCCATATTAATGTTAAAACGATAAAAGAACATTTAATACTAAGATGTTATAGAAGTATAAAATTTTTAACTGGATGGCTACGCACCTGCAGTGCTCGCCATGACGGTGGAGAGCGTGGGTGTGTGTTCGCCTGTATTTCAATAAATTGCAAATACTCACTGCTGTCAACGACGAGCGTCGGGCCATCCACTCGCATCGCCGTTATGGCGAGCACCACAGGTGCGCTAAATAGCCTTACTTCAAAAAATATCTGTATCATCGTGACGGTGCAGTAGTTATAAAATCTAACCCCGATTGGGTATAAAAGGTGTAGAGGACATTATGAAAATAGCGACATGGAATGTGAATTCGGTGAGGATGCGGCTGCCAATTCTGCTTGAATGGTTGAAAGAAAAGCAACCAGACGTTGTGTTATTGCAGGAAACAAAGTGTATGAATGATGTGTTTCCGCGCCAAGAAATTGAAGATCTTGGTTACAATATTGTTATGCATGGGCAAAAGACATTTAATGGCGTTGCGATTTTGGCAAAATCTCCTATAGAAGATGTAACAACTGGCGTGCCGGGTATTCTTGATGAAGAAGGTTCGCAGACACGGTATATTGAGGCTGTTGTTGGTAAAGTTCGCGTAGTGTCTGTGTATGTGCCAAATGGTCAAGAAGTTGGATGTGATAAGTTTTTATATAAAATGGAATTTTTAAAGCAACTTCATAAGCATTTGGAATCTTTGCTGAATTATGAAGAAATCTGCGTTATTGGCGGAGATTTTAATATTGCACCAACAGATAGGGATGTTGCAAAACCTGAAAATTGGATAGGAGATGTTCTTTGTTCTCCAGAGGAACGTCAATGGTATCGCGCTCTTTTGAATTTGGGTTATCAAGATGCGATTCGTCTCCATCATCATGATGAAAAAGGACCTTATACCTGGTGGGATTATCGCAGTGGTGCCTTTGAAAAAGGTGGGGGATTGCGTATCGATCATCTGCTTTTGTCGCCTCAAGCAACGGATATTGCTGTTAGCTCTGGCGTCGATCGCGAACTTCGTGCTAAGGAAAAAGCATCGGATCATGCGCCCGTATGGTGCACTTTAAATACAATATAGATACTATTTAGGATTCATTATGTCGTTAACGTCTTCAGATATTGCTAAAATCGCAACGCTGTCTCGCATTAAAGCGGAACCAGATGAACTTGCAGTTTTTGGTCAAGAACTTTCATCAATTTTGCACTGGGTTGACCAATTAGAAAAGGTCGATGTTTCCTCGATTGGCTCGTTAACTTCGCAAGAATTAATGACCGAAAGAGTTGATGAAGTTACCGATGGCAATAAAGTTGCTGAGATCATCGCTAATGCTCCAGAGTCTGCTCACAATATGTTTACTGTTCCGAAGGTTGTTGAATAATGACAAAACTAACTGCTCTAACTCTAACAGAAGCACGAGATGGATTACGCAAAAAGCAATTCAGTGCGACAGAATTAACTAAAGCTTTCCTAGAGAATATGGAAACTCAACGTTCTCTCAATGCCTATATTACGGAAACGCCAGAGTGTGCGCTTGAGGGTGCTAAAGAATCAGACAAGCGCCTCAGTTCTGGAACCTCAAGATCGCTTGAAGGTTTGCCGCTTGGTATTAAAGATTTGTTTTGTACTAAGGGTACGAGAACGACGGCTGGATCTAAAATCCTAGAGAATTTTGTGCCTCCGTATGAGTCAACTGTGACGCAAAATCTATTTGATGCGGGCGCTGTTATGCTCGGTAAAACGAATATGGATGAGTTTGCAATGGGATCTGCAAATTTAACCAGTGCTTATGGTCCAACATTAAGCCCGTGGCGTCGTGCTTCCGATCCATCAAATCCATTGGTTCCAGGTGGATCATCTGGAGGATCAGCCGCGGCAGTTGCAGGGCGTCTTGCTTTAGCGGCAACGGCTTCTGATACAGGGGGGTCAATTCGTCAACCGGCGGCATTTACGGGACTTGTTGGGATAAAGCCAACTTATGGTCTTTGTTCACGTTGGGGAATGATCGCTTTTGCGTCGTCCCTTGATCAGGCAGGGCCTTTAACGCATACGGTAAGTGATGCTGCATTAATGCTTGAAACGATGGTAAGCTATGACGCAAAAGATGCAACATCTCTTAATGTAGAAAAGCCATCATACTTGGCATCGCTTAACGAAGACGTTCGTGGTCTAAGGGTTGGCATTGCGAAAGAATATCTTGAAGGTTTAAACGAAGATGGTCTTAAGCTCTTGCAGCAAGGGATTGAATGGCTGAAGGCTGCGGGTGCTGTTATTGTTGATGTTAGTTTGCCAACAACGGCCTATGCTTTGCCAACGTATTACATCATTGCACCGGCTGAAGCTTCCTCGAATTTATCACGCTATGATGGTTTGCGTTTTGGAAGACGAGTGGCTGGGAATAGCCTTGACGAGATGTATGAAAATACACGTCGTGAAGGATTTGGGCATGAAGTTAAACGGCGCATTATGATCGGAACTTACGTATTGTCGGCTGGATATTATGATGCGTATTACATTAAGGCGCAAAAAGTTCGAAAGCTAATTGCAAACGATTTTGATCAGGCGTTTGGTAAAGTTGATGTTCTTTTAACGCCGACAACACCAACAGATGCGTTTGCGTTGAATGAAACGCCAAGTGATCCTGTGACGATGTATTTGAATGATATTTATACAGTAACAGCGAATTTGGCGGGTATACCTGGAATTTCAGTTCCAGCCGGTTTATCTGAACAGGGATTACCGCTTGGGTTGCAATTGATTGGGCCTAAATTCTCTGAGCAAAGACTTTTGAATACGGCAAAGGTTATCGAAGCGGCAGCAGGTTTTTCTATGGGTGCAAAATAATGAGTGATAGTAATTTAATAAAAGGGCAGACAGGCCTTTGGGAAGTTGTTATTGGGCTTGAGGTCCATGCGCAGGTGGTTTCTAAGTCAAAGCTTTTTTCTGGAAGTTCAACGGAATTTGGTGCGGAGCCTAACACGCAAGTTAGCTTTGTTGATGCTGGGATGCCAGGAATGCTGCCTGTTGTTAATAAGGTTTGTATCGATCAGGCAATTAAAACAGGTCTTGGTATTAATGGAACGATTAATCTGGTTTCTGTGTTTGACCGTAAAAATTATTTTTATGCCGATTTGCCGACAGGTTATCAGATATCACAGTTCACTCAGCCAATTGTTACTGGTGGGTATTTGGATATTGATTTGGAAGATAATGTCACAAAACGAATTAATATAACACGTCTCCACGTTGAGCAAGATGCGGGTAAAAGTATTCATGATTTGCATCCTCAGCATTCCTATATAGATCTTAATCGTGCCGGCGTTGCTTTGATGGAAATCGTTTCTGAACCTGAGATGAGAACACCAGCGGAAGCGATGAGCTATGTTAAAAAATTACGGTCAATCTTGCGTTACCTTGGAACTTGCGATGGCAACATGGAGCAGGGGAGTATGCGAGTTGATGTCAACGTTTCCTTGCGTCGTCCAGGCGAAGAACTTGGAACTCGGGCTGAAATTAAAAACGTCAATTCAATTCGCTTTTTAGGTCAGGCGCTTGAGTATGAAATAAGACGCCAGTTAGAGATTTTGGAAGATGGCGGTGCTGTTGTTCAGGAGACACGTCTTTTCGATCCAAGTAAGTGTGAAACCCGTTCTATGCGCGGCAAAGAAAATGCGCATGATTATCGATATTTTCCGGATCCAGATTTAAGGCCATTGGTCTTAACGGCAGAGAGAATTGAGAAAATTAAAGCGACATTGCCTGAATTGCCAGATGCAAAGAAAGCTCGATTTATCAAAGATTATGGTCTGACTGATTATGATGCAAGTGTTCTTGTGGCGGAGCAGGAAGTTGCAGCGTACTACGAAAAAGTTGTTGGAAGCTTAAAGTCTAGTGATATTCGAGTAGCGGCGAAACTAACGGCGAACTGGCTGATTAGTGAAGTATTTGGTGCACTTAATCGCGAGAGCTTAACAATTGAACAAGTGCCGTTCCCACCGCAACATTTAGCAAAATTGGTTGATCTGATTACTGATGATACGATCTCTGGAAAGATTGCTAAGGATGTGTTTGCGAAACTTTGGGAAACGGGCGAAGATCCGAGCCAGATTGTTGAGAAACTTGGTTTGCAACAGATCACGGATCCAGCGGCGATAGAAGCAATAATTGCGCAGATTCTAGAGAAAGATGCAGCAAAAGTTGAAGAATATCGTTCAGGAAAACCGCAGTTATTTGGTTACTTTGTTGGGCAAGTGATGAAAATCATGCAAGGTAAAGCTAATCCAGGCATCGTGAATAAGATTCTTCAGGAAAAATTAAACGGATAATAAACATAGCTGAGGGGTTGTGATAGATCCCCGGGCCAGGCCCGGGGATGATAAAGAGAGAGTAAAGGCATCTTCATTCACAAAAAGTATAGTGTGTTTCTGTATTGATTAAATTTTTAATCAATTTTACATTAAGATATCTCTTGTAGTTCTTGCAATCTACGATCTTGAATTTTTGCATACTACGCGCAATACATGAGTTGGTTGAATCTATGATAAAAACGCCTTATTTATCGTTTCGAAAAAGCGTTGAATTCGTTATGTTGATCGTCTTTTTCCTAACCAATATAGTGCCTTCCTATGCGATGGATCGTGGTGACGACCCTTCATCAAAAAGATACCAGTCCGTTCAGCTAAGTTCTCCGCTTTCTCATGAAAGAATAGGTGGCTATTCTCCTGACTCTTCTCCTGAAGAAGTCAAAATTGATGGACTTAGAAAACAATCAAGTTTTTCTGAGCTAATGGCAATGGGCGGCCTTTCTAAACCCCAACATATTTATCGGGGGGTGTCTGGTGAAGATGAAGATGAAAGTAAGATTAGTGAAAACGCGGGCGGGGCTTTTCGTTTAAGTTTATTTCATCCACAGCTAGAGGGGGAGAAAAACGAAGCAACAGAGACAGACTCTCCAATACATAAGACACCTATAGGCATAGGCAGGACTGAAAGCGAAGAAGAACGTATTAACGCAATCAATGTAAAGGCAATTGAAGATTTAGCGATAGGTTCTCCAGTATCCATGAAAAGCCAAGCTGGTACTGATATCATAGAACCTGAATTAGTTGTTTCAGAGCTATATACATGCGGTCGATTTTGCTTTTACCCTAAAAAGCTAGCTTCAGTAGTTTTCTCAACTGTTGCTTCTCTTAGTTTTGGTTTGTTAGCGTATGAATTGGGCAAGGAAATTAATCAAGGTTCTGGAATGGCCATGTTTGGTGTCGGGTTAACTGCAAATGCACTTTTATATTACACAATTTATGATGGGGTTTCGGCAGCTGATTTTCCTGTAGGTTGGAATCAGTCTAGATCAAAAAATGCAGCATTGCTTTGTTTTGGGGTATTAAACTTAATTGCGTCGGTTCCTTTGGGGTATTACATTGGCTACTCTTCAATAAGTAGCATGGTACCGTATGCTTTTGCCCAATTTACAGGTGCTGTTTCTCTTATTTCTCTTTTACTTTTGTATACTAAGTCAGCAACGCGTTTTTCTAATGATATTAGCAATAAAGTGAATATGGTAAAATTAAAAGGTAATGAGAGAACCAATGCCTATTCTCGTCAGGCCTATCTCGAAGAAGTTGCTGCTTTGGGGCGAGGTGAAATCAGTAATTTTTCTAACATTATAGATGCCAATGAAGACGATGAGTTTAGCGCTATAATGCTCAAATTAAAACCAAAGGGCCCAAATGATTGGTACTGGGCTAAAGAAATAGTTGGTGGTGCGTTTGGGGTTTTGTTAGCGGGTGGTTTTGCAGGCATATATTTGTATGAAATAGGCTTTCATGTCTATTCTTTGTTTTTAAAAAATATGTTTCCACATTTACCAGAAGATACAATTAGGTATTTATCTTATGCAGGGGCGTGTGCGATTGCTATCGGTCCTAATACGTTGCAAATAGAGAGAACGTATAGCGTTTTTAAAACATATACGACACAAGTTCTTAGGGCCTATGATACATATGTGAAAAAGAATCCTCTTCTCTTAACTCGTGTTCATGATGAAGAGGGGGGCGAGGCTCAAGTTCCATTTGAGAGAAAAACAAACTGGCAAGAAAGGGGTGCTGATGCTCTCGTTCTTGTGCTTGCAGGGGGAGTGGCGTTAACACGAACAGCGCTTTGTCGTAAATTTATAGAAGACCGCACTTTGCGAAATCCTGTTACTTTTGGTACAACTCTAGCTTATTTCTGTATCTACTACTACGCCATTAATGCTTTGTTCGATGCTTGGAGTGAAACAGGGAGAAAGCGGAAAGATATTATTAAATATATTAATGATGGATTTGATGAGCGTAATAAACAAGCACTAATTATTAATCAACTTTAACGAATTAGAAATGGCGCCTGATAATCGATAATTGGGGGTGTGTTTTGTTCTATCAACACTAACATTGTTCCTTGCAAAACTTGCAGCTTAACTTCATGTGTAATTGTTTGATTGAGGCATGATGTCTTTCCTGGAAAAGAAAGTTTTAAGCCATCCAATTCCCACTTAAGTCCACGACTTACTGCGCGTGCAGAGGGCATGCCTAACAAAGAAATTGTTGTATTAGGTTGGGTTTTGATTGATATAGAACATTTGTCTAAATCTCTATTCTCACCCGTTTCGTGAAGTACAAGGCCATAGAATGGAGGAGCATAAAACAGGTGATTGCCTTTCATCTGTATAAAAATATTTACATTGTTGAGAATGTGATCTAAACGCTTTCCATTTATTCCCACAATAAGCGTTGGCAATAAATCATGAGCTTCCATGTAATGAATACACTTTTCATAGTCACAATAGTCTTGATCATATGCGTGTATGTAAGGGATTATTTCTAGTAATTTTCTTTGTACACTATCCAGATCACCAATAATTATATTTGGTATAAGGCCTTGTGCTATTAATGCATTTGCAGCGCCATCTGCAGAGATTAAAGGAACCTTTTCTGCAAGAGAAAAGAAAGATGCATCAGGGATATCGCCATTTAAGCACAAAATTGATTTATAGGTCATTTAGGCTCAGGAATGAATGTGTAGAGATGTTTTTGCCATAACATAATTATGCTGGCGATAAGTCCTACTAAATTGCTAAGGAGCACAAATTTTTCACTCGTCATTCCACCATATATGACCCATGCTAGAGAGCATAATGTATAGTTAGTCAGCATGAGTATTGATAGATCAGTGGCAGACTTTGTTTGGTGTGTTTTTACGATTTGCGGTATAAAACCAATTGCAGACGTTACTGCTGCAACAAGGCCAATTATATCAATGATAAGCATCACATTCCCTCCGTCGGTACAAACCGAATCAGGTTTAAAGGGTTGGATCTAATCCTCTCAGCACCGAAATGGTGCACCCCCAGTGGTTATATATTAAAAATATGTATGTCAGTATGATCAAGCGCTGTCAAGGTATTAGTCGCAGATCTTAACGAATTAGAAATGGATAGCTGAAAAACAAGAAGTGTGTTATGTTTAAACCAAAGTGCACAAGAATAGACGCTTCGAGTCTGTTGGTTTTCATGTAGGCTGCACCATAAAAAAGCCCTGCGAGGGTTGAAAGAAGTATCATCGGGACTCCACTATTAAAATGACGAAGTCCAAACAATACAGAGGCTCCAATAACGGCAAGATATTTTGGATACATATTACGATCACAGAAATTTGTGAGATGTTTTTGGATGTAGCCTCTGAAAAATGCTTCCTCTGCAATGCAGACAAGAATCAAGTTATTTAGAGAAAATAAAAGGGTTTGGTGTGGAAATTTAGGCTCAAACTTCACATAGCCTAAAGACAGTGCCCCCAGGATAAGAATCACTACACAAGCGGATAAATACGCAAGTGATGTCTTGAAAATAAGGCCCCAATCTTTTTCTGAATGCGCCAAAGGGATTGTCATACTTATTAAAACAAAGGCAATTAAGCTTCCTTCTGCATTTAAGTACATGGTGAAAGGTGCGCAAGTCTCACAAATCTGAAGGTTGTTAAAAACCTTAATATTACTGAAACCAGGGATGTAGTGAAAAAAGAGTAAAAAGGAAAGGATAGTAAAGCAGCCATGTGCCAGAAGTTTTAAAGGTGTATTGAAAAAAACTCGAGTAATAACAATGCAGCCACCTAGGGCCAACAATACAAAGAAAATTTCTGTGTGAAAAATACCAAACCATAAACCTGAAAATATTGATAACCAAAAGAGAGCTGTTGATGTATTGGTTGACGTCCAGCAATAAACTAATGACAAACCGAGGAATACATAAGGAAGATAAGGGGCTGTCAATTGAAAATAAGACGGCATATCTAGCCTCCTGAAAAAAAAGATGTATATTCACTTCTCATTTAACATGGATTGAAGAGGTCTACAATGCATATACCTTTATTCTACGTAGTTAAGGTGTTTAAACAACTCATAATTGAGGCGGAACCTGATGTTCTTTTTTTACGGTTGGTGAGAAGAAACACCTGAAAATAAGATTCAAAACATTACTTTGGAGATAATGAGCACTATTTATGAAAACATCAAATTACTTAGTGAATGTTCTCAGTATTTTTTCTAAGTTTACTTCTGGCCTGTTTGTAAAAGGAAAAAAAATGAATCATGATGTCTTGAGGAAAAGGATTTCTTTAAAACTAAAAGAACAGAATCAATCTGTTTCTAATGTTGAAAAATTGGCTGGCATAGGAAAAGGATCTTTGCGCAACTTTCTTGTTGGTCGAACAAAATCACCTACTTTAGAAACGCTCTATGCGCTTTCTGAAATTCTTAAATCTGATCTAAGTGAGTTATTAGAATATGGGGATTACAAAAATCACGAAGAAACTTTAGGAAAAATTAATATTGATCTTTATATTTCTGTCGTTGCGTATGTAAAACAATTTCTTTTAAATCATGAGTTGAATCTAAAAAACAAAGAATTCTTAGAGATTTTGAAGGAAATTTATTATTTCTCTCTCTCAAAAGAAGCGTGTGTCTTGGATACAGAGTTTGCAATTTGGTATTTAAATGTTGAGCTTAAAAAGAAAAATACTTAAATTTAAGGCGTTTATCTAAATGGTGGTTCGTCAAAGCCTCTAAGCTTACGAGAATGAAGGTGATCAGTGCCTTGTTCTCTCAGTATGCGAACGGCTTCAAGACCAATTTGAAGATGCTGATTTATACTTTGGCGGTAAAATGCATTTGCCATACCTTGTAATTTAATTTCACCATGAATTGGTTTATCTGAAACACATAAAAGCGTGCCGTATGGAACGCGGAAACGAAACCCATTGGCAGCTACCGTGGCTGATTCCATATCAACAGCAATAGCACGGCTTTGTTTAAAGCGTTCATATAGTTCGTAGGTTCTAAGTTCCCAATTGCGGTTGGCGGTTGTGATTAATGTGCCGGTACGCATTCTGGTTTTAAGCTCTGCACCTTTTTGTTCAGAAACATTGGCAACGGCTTGCTGAAGAGCCACTTGAACCTCAGCAATAGGAGGGACTGGAATCCACAATGGTAAATCTTCATCCAGAACATGATCTTCGCGAACATAGCCATGTGCTAAAACATAATCCCCAAGAGTTTGACTTGATCGTAATCCGGCACAATGTCCTAGCATAATCCAGCAATGAGGACGTAAAACTGCTAGATGATCTGTTATTGTTTTTGCATTGCTTGGTCCAACACCAATATTAATAAATGTAATTCCTTGACCATCTTTACGTTTTAAATGGTAGGCAGGCATTTGCGGCAGGTGTTGCTTTTCGTTCTGTTTTACGAGAGATGTTTTTGTTGTATTGCGTGGATTCTCGATAATTTGATTTCCAGGACTTACAAGAGCTGTGTATTCGTCATTTTCTTCTAGTTGTTTTTTTCCAAAAACAATGAACTCATCAATATAACGTTGATAGTTAGTTAAGAGAACAAAGCTTTGAAAATGCTCTGATGATGTGCCTGTGTAGTGGTGGAGGCGATGCAAAGAAAAATCAACACGCTCTCCTGTAAATAAAGCAAGAGGCTTCGGGTAGCCTTCTTGGACTTGATAAGTACCATTAGCAATTGAATCATCAATACGGCTAAGATTTGGAAGCATGAATCCAGTTTGCATTTGTCTCAACTGATCTTCGTTGAGCTGAGTTGTCGTATGCTCTACCACAAAAGGAAGGGGGATTTGACAACTGCTCATTCCAACAACAACAGAAGTACGGTGACGTTCTATTAAATATTGAATTTGTTCACGATAGTAATCTGCAAAGAGATCTGGCCTGGTCACCGTTATTCCATAAATACCTGGCTCAGAAGCGATGCCAAAACTTAATCTTGCATCAACGAATAAATGTTTTGCTTCTACATTAATACCAATAAAAGGATATGTTGCTTTCTGCAAAAGATCAGTTGTTTCTTTTGTTGTTTCTCCACACTCTAATAATTTCGTAAAAGCCTGGTGGATAATATCTGTATTTTCTTTATAAATTTTTTGAATATGAGCGACAGCAGCATCTGCACTACTAAATTCTTGAAGATCTCGTGCTTTATTGCCAAGTGGCTTAAATGTATCTAGTAAATCCATGTGTTAGTTACTCTCTGTCATCTCTAGTCCGACTAAGTTGCAGGAAAAGTCTTTCGCTGTAAAGGGGCGTAAATCTTCAAATGTTTCACCAACGCCAATAGCGTGAATGGGTAATTTAAATTTCTGTGCTATCGCTACAATAACACCACCTCGAGCTGTACCATCCAATTTTGTTATAATCAAGCCTGTTACACCAATCATTTCCTTAAAGACTTGCAATTGATTGTGAGCATTTTGTCCTGTGGTTGCATCTAAAATCAAAAGTGTATTATGAGGAGCTTCAGGATTTATTTTTTTGATAACTTTAACAATTTTTTTAAGCTCATTCATGAGCCCTTCTTTATTGTGAAGTCTGCCAGCTGTATCAATCAATAAGATATCTGCATTTGCTTCTGTTGCTTTTTTTATTGATTCATAGGCGAGTGAAGCGGCGTCAGAGCCAGTCATGGCAGTATAGACTGGGACATTCAATCGATCCCCCCAGATCTGTAGTTGTTCAACAGCAGCTGCTCGATAAGTATCGCAAGCTGCCATATGTACGCTTAGACCTTGGTCAATCCACATTTTGGCAAGTTTACTGATTGTTGTAGTTTTTCCTGCACCATTAACGCCTATCACAAGAATGATTTGTGGTTTTTGATTTATGACAATTGGTTTTGCAACTGGTTCTAGGATTTTTTCAATTTCACTCGCTAGAAATTCTTTGATCTCTTCCTCTGTTACTTCTTTATTAAGTCTATTTTTAGCGAGAAGATCTTTTAGGGCTTTTGCGGTTTCGACACCAAGATCGCTAGTGATGAGAAGATCTTCTAATTCGTCTAATGTTTCTTGATCAAGCTTGCGATGCGTTAAAATACTTTTAAGGCTATCTCCTAGACGTTCTGAAGACTTACTTAATCCCTGCTTGAGGCGTTTCCACCAACTAGACATTGAGAGAGCCAATCAGATGAGTAGCGTTTTTATCAGTCATCTTGACTTGAACAAGAGAATTAATTTGTATGTCTTCGCTGCTCTTCAAAATGACAGGGGCAAAATGGTTGGTTTTACCGTGAATTTCTTGTGCAGAGACAGACTCAATCAGGATTTCTGTTGTTTTTCCAAGCCAGTTATCAAAAAAGCGACTTAAAGCTTGGTCTCCTGCTTGGCGTAAAAGGCTAGCTCTCTCTTTAATTAAAGATTTTGCTAATTGTGGCATGCGGCTCGCTGGTGTTCCAGGACGTGAAGAGTAGGGGAAAACATGCAAATAGGTTAAATCACACTCTTCAATAATTTGATAGCCATTCAAAAACATTTCCTCTGTTTCCGTTGGAAAACCTGCAATTAAATCAGCGCCAAAAGCTACATCAGGCCGCAAGTCACGTGCTTGCTTACAGAAATCAATGACGTCTTTTCGCAAATGACGACGCTTCATGCGCTTTAAAATCATATCATCTCCAGCCTGAAGGCTGATGTGTAAGTGCGGCATAAGACGAGGCTCTTCAGCAATCAAACGCCATAAATCTGGATCAATTTCAACAGGATCAAGCGATGATAATCGCAGGCGTTTAAGTTCGGGAACTAAGGCAAGCAGACGGCGAATCATTTGTCCAAGAGTTGGAGAACCAGGAAGATCAAGGCCGTAATCAGTAATGTCGACACCTGTTAAGACAATTTCCTGATACCCAGATTCCATTAATTTTCTAACCTGAGTCGTGATCTCACCAACAGCAACGCTTCGAGAATTTCCTCGGCCAAAGGGGATTGTGCAAAAGGTGCAACGATGATTGCAGCCGTTTTGAATTTGAACAAAGGCGCGAGATTTACCTTCAAAACCAGCGATTAAGTGTCCAGCCGTTTCTTTGATGGACATAATGTCATTGACAGATACACGTAAGTGATCTGGATTTTGTAAATAACTTTCTAGCTTTAGCTTCTCTTCATTGCCAATGACACGCGTGACTTCTGGCATATCTGAATATTGTTTAGGATTGATTTGTGCGCCGCAGCCCGTGACAATGATCTGGGCATGAGGATTTTCGCGCCTCATTTTACGGATAGCCTGGCGTGCTTGTCGTTCTGCTTCTGAGGTCACAGCGCACGTATTGACAACGATAGCGTTGTTCAGCCCAGCCTTTTGGGCCAAGTCCTTTATGACTTCAGACTCATAAGAGTTAAGCCGGCACCCAAAGGTAACAATTCGTGTTGTTTCAGAAAGAGTTGTATTCATAGTTTATTATTTGGCAGTAAATACGACTTAAATCAAGAAGTTTGCGAATAGGCATCTTCAATTTGTCTGTTGATGTCTTGGCATTCCTTTTGCAAGAGGCGAAGAATGCCTCCGCTCTTTAATAGGAATGCGCACGGATTGTCGGAAGTGAGTTTTGTGATGGTTTCAGAATATCTCTTAAAAATATTTGCTCTTTCTTGTATGAGTCTTAGAATCAAATCTGATCTCGGAATTACTATTGATCTTTCTGGAGGTGTCATAATTGATTCATGAAAATAGGTAAATACACTAGAATCTATTGCTACAAAATCATCTTCTGCGAAGCATGTTGCATGATTGTTCATGATTTCTCTGATAACTGCTAAATCAAAAAATAAGTGGGATTCTGAAGGGGGGGGTCATAGAAAACACTCGATCCCAGGCAATTGAAAAATAGGGAGGAATAGTAGTGTTTGGCATGGTTTTACATTCATTTAGGTAAGAGACATACATCTCTTTGATAAGAGTTTCTATCGCTTCTTGATTTGAGTCTTGTTGGGCTTTTCTTAACTTAACGGCGAGAGTTACGTATCCTTTAATTTTACCTGTGATTATTTTAGAACAAGAATCTGCTGTTTGATTAATCAGTTGCGAGCGCTTTGATTCATAATTTGCTTGGTTAATATCAACCAGAGTCAGGGACCGATTTAACAAGCTCTCTCCCAAGCCTTTTAATTCAGCTATCTCAAGATATTCAAATAATTTAGCTGTTTTTTCTTCGGCACTTCTTTGTTGTGACAATTCTTTGATGTTTTTTAAATTGTTACTGTCGATCACAATGCGTTGGCTAAGTGTAGCCAAAATTGTGTTTAATGCATTTGATGCAAACGTTCGAGGGGTTTCTGGATCTACAATTTCTGAACTGCTAGCTTCTACTTGTCCAGTATACAGTACGAAAAAGAGTAGAAGTATTTTATGAAAACGCATTGCACGCTTACCTTTTTAATTAAAATAATAAATTATTTTTAACTCATTATTTTAACATTTCTAATATCAATGGGACATATCGTCAATACGATAAGCGCTTCTTTTAACAAGCCAGCTAAAAGTTTAATAGTTTATAATTTCAAGAAATGTATCAGCCTGGAGGCTTGCACCACCAACAAGAACGCCATCAACATTGTCAATTGTAAGAATTGATGCAGCGTTTTTAGCATTTACAGATCCTCCATAAAGGATTTTGATACCAGTGCCAACAAAGTCTCTGATCTCTTTATGCATTTCGGCAATGTTATCTTCTGTTGCGCTCATGCCCGTTCCAATTGCCCAGATGGGTTCATAAGCAATAATGCAGGATGATTTTGATTCAGGTAAACATTCACTTAATTGTTTGATTACAGTTGATATGGCCTGACCACTATTGCGGACTTCTAAGTTTTCGCCAATGCAGATGATAGGGGTGATATTGTTGTTAATTGCAGCAATAGCTTTTGCTTTGATAAGAGCATTGTTTTCATGATGATGAAGACGACGTTCTGAATGGCCAACAATTACAAAGCTACAACCCATTTCCTTTAAAAGACTCGCACTTACGTTACCTGTGAAGGCACCAGAAGGTTCGTGGTGACAATCCTGAGCGCCCAAATGCAACTGGGAGTCGCGCATAATATTGTGAGCAGCATGTAGCAGGGGGAAAGGAGGACAAATCACAATTTCACTTAAGGGGGATGTCTTTTTGTCAATAATTGGAGCTAGCAATTTTTGCGTAAAAATAGCTGTTCCATTCATTTTCCAATTGGCCACAATAAGTTTTTTCAACTTTGATCACTCCTATGATGATATTCTTGTTGATGTTATCATCCTATTTTAACTAAAGTAATAAGAGTTTTTGTAACTGCTCATCATTTTATTTGAGATCCTGGTGTCAAGCGCCAGGATGACAGCGGAGGGGTAGAATGACAGCCTCTCTTTAACTGTCATCCTGAAAAGTAGGTGAGTCCAAGCTTCAGCTTGAATAACGAACCACTTATGCAGGATCTCTAACGGAAAGTTGAATGGTTACGAGTTTTTTTAACAGAACAATGTTGGTTAATTATTATGATGCAATCTCTTCGAGATCAATCCGGTAAATGGTTTATTAAAGTACTCTTTGGCGCAATAATTGCCAGCTTTGGGATCTTTGGTATTAGTGATTTTATTCGTGGCTATGGTGCGATGAAGCCTCTTGCTACTGTGGGGAAGCATTCTATTACTTATGAAGAATTTTCCCACAATGTTCAGCAGCAAACAGCACGTCTCCAGCAAGCGGCTAAAGGTAAACTAAGGCCTGATGATCTAAAGCAGCTAGGAATTCATCATCAGATTCTCGAGCAATTAATTGATCAAGCTGTTATTGATCAAGAAGTTGGACGCCTTAAATTAGCGGTTTCTGATTCACTCGTGCGCAACCATGTTCACGCTATGCCTGCTTTCCGTAATGAAGCTGGCGTTTTTGATAAAGACTTGTTTAATCGAATTTTGCACAGCAATAATTTGACAGAAGCGAAATTTCTTTCTGAAATTCGCTCGTCTCTTCTTGATCACCAATTAATTGGAACTTTGTCAGCAGGAGTGATGTTACCTAAGTTTTACTTGGAAGCTCTTTTTCAAGGATTGGAAGAAAAAAGAGAGTTTGTAAGCGTTTCTATTCCTGCATCTAAGATGACTCTTAAGGCTGAACCAACAGAAGAAGAGCTCAAGGTTTATTTTGATCAAAACAAAGCTCAGTTTACGATTCCAGAGTATCGTGCCATTAGTCTTTTGCGACTTGATCCTAAAGCGATGCAAAAAAATATAATCATTACTCAAGAGGAAATTGCACAGGAATACGAACGTAGGAAACCAGAGTTTACAGAACCCGAGAGACGTGCAGTTGGTCAACTAACTTATGCTACTGAAGAGTTAGCAAAAAAAGCTGTTGATCGTTTGAATATTGGTCGTCCAATGGCAGCGGCGGCGAGAGATGTTCCAGGCGGAACTTTCAAAGACCTTGGTACGTTGACTCATAATGAGTTACCCGAAAAAATTGTTGCACAAGTTTTCTCTCTTGCGGTTGGTAAAAACACAGGGGTTATTGAGGGAGCTTTGGGATGGCAAATTTATCAAGTTACTAAGATTGAGCACGAGACGACGAAGTCTTTAGAGGAAGTTAAGGGACAACTCGAGACTGATCTTCGTAGCTATAAACTTGGTGAATATCTCCATCAAACTAAAAATAAGATTGAGGACGCTCTTGCTGGTGGCGCAACGCTTGCTGAGGTTACACAAACTTATGGATTGGTGATTGAGAAGATTCCTAGTGTTGATAATACCGGTTTGGATGCGGCTAATAAACCAGTCTTAGCAATGATGGAGCCTGAACTGAGATCAAACGTTGTTGAGCAAGCTTTTGCAACGGCTGAAGGAATGGAAAGCCCCATTACTGAAATTAAAGATGGATACGCTATTATTGTAAGAGTTGAGAAAGCTTTGCCGTCCTATGTGCCAGAGTTTGCTGAAGCGAAATCTAAAATTGCAAAAACATGGACGGATGAAAAGCGTTTGCAGGCTGCTGGTGATTTGGCGCAAACGTTTATTAAAAATGTTAAGTCAGTCAATGATTTGGATAGTTTTGCAAAAACTCATAAATTAGAATTAACGCAGTTGGCTCCATTTGGTCGTGCGGATGCTGATAAGGATGCTAAGATTCGCCAAGGATTTTCATCAGATATCTTGCGTCGGGCATTTATCTTAAAGCCTGGGCAGGCAGCTGCTAGTCCCAATCCTGATGGGTTTACAATTATTATGCTGAAAAGAGTCTTGCCGTTTAACATAGCCAATCATACTGAAAAGTTTGAGATCTTTACAAAGAACATAAATGTAATGGCTCAAAAAGATCTTTTGGCATCGTATGTCCAAGGATTACGTCAGGCTTATAACGTTAAGATAAATCAAGAAGCTCTTAATAAAGCGATTGATTAATTATAAAGACTGATTGATGTGCTCATTGTGATCTCTCCGTAAGGGCGGAGGGATCCAAGAGCTTTAGTGCTGCGCTATCCCGTCACTCCTTGCGAGCGATTGGGGAGGACCGCTGAGAGTGCCCAGTATTGTGCGAGTATATCCAAGTTATTTTGAAACACATCAAAATCAAATGTTTTACAAAGATAGCCAGCGGCGTGTGCTTTATAGCAAGAATGCATTTCTTTGAAATCAATGCTATTCGTTAAAATTATGACGGGAATATCAACTAAATTAGGGTCAGATTTCAGTTCATTAAGGACTGAGGTACCATCTTGCTTTGGCATATTTAGATCTAGTAAAATAAGATCTGGTCTTGGGAAATCTATATCTGTGTTTTCATTTCGTAAAAAACCTAGAGCTGCTATGCCATCGTGCATTGCAAGAAGATTAACGCTTACGGAGCATTCTTCGAATGCGCGGCGTGTTAATAACTGATCCGCCGCATCGTCTTCGATAAGCAGTATATTTAATGTGCTTTGCCGATCTGGAATAATAATGTTAGCGATGGGAGGTTCTGATTTTTTCTGAAAATTTTCATAGCCTTGAAAAAAATAGCTGGGCTTAACATCCAGCAATAGTCCTAGATGGTATAGAATGGCCGTAGAAAGACGTGATTGAGCTGTTTCATACTTTTGAAGTTGTTGACGAGATAAATTAAGCTTTGCAGAAAGTTCTTCGAGTGTAAGCCCTCTTCTTAATCGTTTTTCGCGCAAACGCTTCCCAATATAATGATCAAGTTCATGATGGTTTTTGAGTGAATCTTCCTTGGTTTTAGTCTTCATCTATGCATCCTTATGTTTTGTTTTTGGTAATGTGAAGGTAAAATCACTGCCGCCTTCTGGATTAGATTTGACGTAAATATCGCCTCCATACATCTGTATAATTTTCTTGCATATTGAAAGACCAATTCCAGATCCTTCGTATTGGTATTGGTCTTTGGTATGGAGTCGTTTAAACATATCAAAAATGCCTTCTCGATATTTTTCATCAATACCAATGCCATTATCTTTGATGCTAAATTCCCAAAATTCTTTTTGCTCTGTGCTGGATATATCAATAACCAATGGACGCTCTGCACGAAATTTTAAAGCATTTTCAATGAGATTCATAAAAACTTGCATGATTTGTACCTTATCCCCAAGGATCGTAGGCATGTGTTTCGATCTAATGCATGCATTGGCTTCAAATAGTTTTAGCTCTAAGGCTTCTCGTACTTCTTCTAGGATTTTATTTATATCAATAAAACCATTTGGGCAACTATTTGAAGGTATTTTTGAGTAAACTAAAATTCCCTTAATCATAACATCCATACGGTCAAGGCCTTTTAATATGTGATGGACGTAGTCTTGTGATATATCATCAAAAATATCAGCATTACGGCGGAGTAAAAGTTGAATAAGGCCAGAAATTGTTCGTAGTGGTTCTTTTAAATCATGTGAACAAATATGTGCAAAACGTTCTAGTCCTTGGTTTGATAATGTTAAATTTTCAACCATTTTTTTAAGACGAAATTCTGTTTTTTTTCTATCAGTTATGATCTCTGAAAAGATAACAAGACCACCTATTTCGCCATCGGCTGTACGCCAGGGATGTATCTCACCAGTAATCCATAGGGGCGAACCATCAAGGGCTTCAATTTCTTCTTCAGTGCCTTTATGAATTTTTCCGTTTAAGCATTCCTTATGCAACTCTAGCCATTCTTTTTTAAGATTTGGGAAAAGCTCATAGTGAGATTTCCCTTTAAAGTCATAATCCTCACCAAAGCCGAATTCTCTACCCCATGCTTTGCTTGCGAATAGATACCGCATTTCAGTATCAAGCATAGCCACAGGTGTTGGGATTTGTCTAAAAAGGAGAGACACAATTTCATTCGTTTCAACACTTTTTCTTTCATGTTTTCTCAAACTGATTAGGTGCATTGATGTTCCGATAATCGGGTCTAAGAAATTTAAGATAGAAGTATCAAACTGGAAGTTTCTCTCTAAAAAAATAACGGCGCATTTTTGAAAAGGGAGAGATAAGTATATTCCAAGATAAGACAATTTTTCAGTATTTTGAATGTAATGATTGCTGTGTTTCAGTGTATCCACTACAAAATTTCTTTTTTCCTGATTAAAGTTATTGGCAGAAAATTTTTGAAAATTATTATAATCGCATTCTTCAGAAAATATAAAAAGATGGCCTTCAGATTTTGTTAGTGTTTGAAAGGAATTTAATATTACTGAAGATATTTCAGAAAGTGAGCAACCTTTAATGTAGTGCTCTTGAATACGTTTAATTTCATCGAATAGATGTTTGGATTCTAGATGTTCAGATTCTTTTTCTTTAATGTACGTTATGTCAGAGCATGTTCCAACCATGCGTAAAGGACGGCCTTCCACGCTGAATTCAATAACTTTTCCACGTATTAAAAACCATCTCCAAGTTCCATCACGGCATTTTTTTCTGCTCTCAGAGATAAGGTAGGGGCCGTTACTTGAGTGAAATTTATCTAATGATTGTCTGGCGCGTTCAACATCATCTGGATGGCAGATTTTAAACCATGCATCAATGCTCTGAACAAGATCTTCAGTGTCAAAGGCTAAGGTTTCTATTAAGTATGGACTTAATATAACAATGTTCTTTTCAACAGCCCACTCAGCATAGCCAGGATCAGAAACTAAAGGAATATCGACTTCTTTGGGGCTGGAAATTATTGCTTCGTTTGTGGTCATGTTTTGTCACCTCAAACTGCAAAATATTAATTGTATTCCTTATAGCAAAATTAACTTTTCCCTGCTAGGTAAAATTTGTAATAAATTCTTTATTAACTGTCAAAAGAAGAGGCGAGCTACCACTTCCTTATATAATCAAGGTCTTTTTCTATTAGCTGCACATATAGGCATCTTTTTGTGTTGCTATGTCTTTAATCATCTCTACGGGGTTTCTTTTTTTACCATAATTACTAGCTACATACCCAACAACTAAATCTCCTATCTCAAAAATGGCGTCTAAGATGTCATCATCAAATGAGTTTTTCTCGACAGAAAATTTAATTTTTTCCAAAAGAATTTTAGATTGCTGCTTAAAGGATTCTGGGTTTTTTTGATGGTTAAGCATTGACAGAAAATTGTTTTCCAATTCTTTTACGATTGAAATTTGATCTTGTCGCAAACTGCTGTTTTTTTTTGGTGTTGATTGAAAGTGATGAAAATTAAACATTTTTTAATCTTATAGCTAGTGTTGCCAATAAGGTTATTTAGTCTATTTTGCCAGTTAAGGTGAAGTTGAATAAGTTTCCCATTTTCTACTATTCTGAGAAAATGGGATGAATGTTAAGCAAGTTTTTATTCTTAAGTTTTGAACCTTGCAGAATAGCATATTATTAGAGATTTTAATCTCCTAATTTTTCCTCGATAAGAGCGCACATCTCATCAACTCCATAGAGTGCAATAAACGAACCCATACGTGGTCCTTCTGTCTGTCCAAGCAGAACTTCGTAAAGTGTCGAGAACCAAGCTTTAAGATCAGGAAACTCATAGTGCTTACCAACTTCAAAGACTTCAGCTTGCAAAACTTCAGCATTCGCATCTTTGGGGAGATTGGTTAAAACAGTGCGAAGTTCTGTCAAGGCATCTCGTTCCATTGAAGTTGGAGTGCGAAACTTTTTATTGGGTTTAATGAAATCTTGATAATATATCAGAGCATGCTTAATAAGCTTGTCTAAAAATGGCATAGATTCAGGGGTTGAGCCAGGTACATAGCGTTTTACAAATCCCCATAAAACATCAGATTCTTCTGTGTTACAAACCGAAGCGAGATTTAATAAAATCCCAAAGCTGAGACCGCTTTCACTTTGAGGCGGTATTCCCTTATGAATATGCCACGTTGGATTATCAATTTGTTGGATGGGTGAATGCGTTGGGTATTTTGCTATTGCCCCCAGGTATTCATCAACAGCACGTGGAATCACATCGAAATAAAGTCTTTTTGCTTTGCGAGGTGATTGGAACATATAGTATGAGAGACTTTCTGTTGGGGCATAAGATAGCCATTCATCAATTGTTAAGCCATTGCCTTTTGATTTTGAAATCTTTTGACCTTTCTCATCGAGGAATAATTCATATGTAAGACATTCAGGTGTACGACCGCCAAGAACGCGACAAATTTGACTTGAGAGTTTTACTGAGTCAATTAAATCCTTGCCAGACATTTCATAATCAACTTCAAAAGCACGCCAACGCATTGCCCAATCAACTTTCCATTGCAGTTTGCAATTGCCGCCTGTAATTAGCGCTTCAGTTAAAGCATTTGTCGTAGGGTTCCGGTAAATGATTGTGTCACTGGCTGGTCTAATCTCTTCAATTGGAACTTGGAGAACTTGTCCGGTTTGAGGGCAGATTGGTAAGAAAGGACTATAGGTTGCTCGGCGTTCATCTCGAAGTGATGGCAACATAATCGCCATAACCTCATCATAATGTTGTAGGACAAGGCGTAGCGTTTCATCAAAGCGTCCCTCTTTGTACCAATCACTCGAGCTTTGAAATTCATACTCAAAACCGAATGAATCTAAAAACCGTTTCAGCATAGCATTATTATGATGGCCAAAGCTTTCATAGAGTTCATAAGGATCTGGAACGGAAGTTAGAGGTTTACCAATATGTTCTTTTAGCATTGCTTGGTTGGGAACATTATCCGGAACTTTACGCAGACCATCCATATCATCAGAAAATGTGAAGAGGCGTGTTGGAATGTCAGATAGGGCTTGAAACGCATGACGCACCATTGATGTGCGAGCAACTTCTCCAAAAGTTCCGATGTGAGGAAGACCTGAAGGACCGTAACCTGTTTCTAAAAGAACGTAGCCTTTTTTAGGTGTTTGATTGTTAATCCGACTTAAAATACGCTTTGCTTCTTCAAAAGGCCATGATTTTGCTTCATGAATAGGACTGTTGGACATTATAGTGTTGCTCTCTCTCTTGTGATTTTCTATTAATAAGTAAAATTAGTTTGCTGTGTAAGTCAATGAATTCTCCAATTATCTCTCTCAATAATATTTCTCTGACTTTTGGCGGAAACCCATTGTTAGATAAATTATCCGTTCAAATCAGTAAAGGCGATAAAATTTGCCTTGTGGGGCGCAATGGTTCCGGTAAATCAACTCTTCTAAAAATCTTAGCAGGAATAATCGAAATTGATTCTGGTGAGTACTTTGTGCAGCCTGGTATTAAGATATCATATCTAATGCAGGATGCTCAGTTCACAAAAGGCTCCGCGATTATTGATTTAGCTCAACAAAATGAAGAAACATACCACGAAACAATGGCAATGTTCGATAAGCTTGGTTTGGATCCAATGCGTTTGGTTGATACCTTATCGGGCGGCGAAAGACGGCGTGTTGCTTTGGCACAGTCTTTAATCAATAATCCAGATGTCCTGCTTCTTGATGAGCCAACGAACCACTTAGACCTCCCGGCAATTGAATGGCTGGAGGATTACTTAAGTCAATATAAAGGTGCGTGCGTCACGATTAGTCATGATCGTGCCTTCCTTAGAAAAGTTTCAACGTCGACTATTTGGTTAGATGGAGGACGTTTGCATCCTCATAACAAAGGATTTTCTGATTTTGATGCATGGTCAGAACGTATTTTGTTAGATCAAGAAAAACACGTAAGCCGCTTAGATAATAAATTAAGGCAAGAGGCAGAGTGGCTGCACCGTGGTGTAACGGCAAGGCGTAAGCGAAATCAAGGTCGATTACGGCAGCTTTATCAACTCCGTGAAACAAAGCAAATTCAGCTCAATAGCCAGCCGGGTAAAGGTAAGCTTCTTAATATTGATGGAGAAAAAGGAAGCCAGTTGATTACCGAAGTTCACTCTATTGGTAAAGTTTTTGGCGAACGTGTTGTGATTAAAGATTTTTCAACGCGTATTGTACGGGGTGAACGTATCGGTGTGATCGGTCCAAATGGGGCTGGTAAAACAACTCTCGTAAAAATGCTGATTGGTAAAATTGCTCCAGATAGTGGAACGGTAAAGCTTGGGACAAATCTTCAATGGATTTATTTTGATCAATTGCGTGAGTCGCTAAACCTTAACGAAACTCTATGGAGTACTATGTGTGAAGGTGGCGGGGACCAAGTGATGGTGCAAGGACAATACCGTCATGTGGTTGGCTATCTAAAAGATTTTTTGTTTAATGATCGGCAGATCTTGGGCCAAGTTAGCATTCTCTCTGGTGGCGAGAAAAATCGCTTAGCTCTTGCAAAAGCTTTTGCTCAGCCTGGCAATGTTTTAGTTCTTGATGAGCCGACCAACGACTTGGATATGGATACTCTTGACCTTCTTATTGATATTTTAAGTGACTATGCAGGCACTTTAATTATGGTCAGCCATGATCGAGATTTTCTCGATAAACTAACGACGAGCATCATTGCTGTTGAGAGAAGTGGTACGGTTCATGAGTACATTGGTGGATACCAAGATTATCTGCGCCAAAGACCTGCTGTTGTTTCTTCTTCTGTTAAAAAATCTGTAGCTAAAGAGAAAGTGAATGTTGTAGCTAAACCTCGTCTTAGTTATCAGCAAAAGCGTGATCTTGAAACATTTCCAGATAAAATTGATCAATTAGGTTTAGAAATTGTCTCAGTTGAAAATAAATTACAGGATCCAAATTTATATGAAAATAATAATCAGGAATATTTGGCACTATCCCAAAAGTTAGAAAAAATGCGTGAAGACTTAAGCCATATGGAAATGCGATGGCTGGAGTTGGATGAGTTGGCTAATGCATCGTAACTACTCAGTTCCTCTGTTAAAGATCCCCGGGTCAAGCCCGAGGATGACAATATGGGTGGCATTTCTTGCTCTCTCCATTTTCATCTTCTGTTTTCTCCTAATGTCATGATCTCTGTGAAAAGAAATTGAGTAGTTATGAATGCATATAATCTCTAGTCCATCTCCAAATTATAATGAGCGGCCTAAAGGGCAAGCAATTGACATGATTGTCATTCATTATACGGATATGCTCAGTGCCGCCGAAGCATTAGATCTAATGTGCGATCCAAATTCAAAGGTCAGTGCACACTATCTAATTGATAAAACAGGAGTGATTCATCAATTGGTTGATGATTCTAATCGTGCATGGCATGCGGGTGCCAGTGAATGGCAGGGAGAAGAGAATCTTAATAATTGTTCTCTTGGTATCGAACTTGATAATAAAGGCCACACGTATGGGCATGAACCATTCCCAGATGTTCAAATGCAATCATTGTTAAAATTATTAGAGAATTGCACGGCAAAGTATCATATTCCCAAGAATCGAATTCTTGGTCATAGCGACATTGCGCCAGAACGGAAACAGGATCCAGGTCCATTCTTCGATTGGGATCTTTTATTAAAATATGGATATGGAGTTTTGAGATGATTAGTAAAAAGCTTCTATTGGGAGGATTGGTTCTTGTTGTTTCGACATATTTTTATAACTTTGCGAAACCAGGTGGGATAGAGAAAGAGATCCAATACCAAACAATAGGTTCTTTCCAAGAAGCTGAAAAAGTTTTGGTAGCAGCAGATAAAAATTCCTTAGTTATCTTGGATGCTGATTTTACGTTGATTCAGCCGAATCATCCAGCTTGTCAAATGGCTAACTTTAAACAGAACAAAGACTATATTCATGCATTTTTCAAAAAATTACCTGAAGAAGTCTCTCGTGATATCTTTCCAACTTTTTGGATGACACGAGCACCGAGTGTTTTAATTGATGCAAAAATCCCCACAATAATTAAAAAGCTTAAAGACCAAGGAGCGAATGTTATTGTTCTATCAGCAATAATAACAGGCAGTTTTCCTGAGGTGGGGGATATTCTTAACTGGCGGCTTAATAATTTAAATAAATTGGGAGTTAAGCTATCGTCCTTTGGTGTTAAGGCTAGACTTAAACTTACAGATTTTAATCTCTATCGTGGTAATTATCCGGAGTTTGAAAATGGCGTTCTTCTCACCAATGGTAAACTTGTTACAAAAGGCCAAGTTTTAGAAAAATTCTTAGCGAAAATAAAATGGCAACCAAAGACTATTATCTTTTTTGATGATGAAGGGCGAAATTTGAAGAGTATGCAAGAGTTTGCAAAGAACCATAACATTGTCTTTAAGGGGTTCCTATACAAAGGAGCGAAAAACGCAAAGGCTACACCTATTTCGGAGAAAGATTTCAAAAAAGAATGGGAGATTATGAAGGCAAAATCACTTGCATTCTTTGAGCTGGGAAAAAAGGCTCGCGCGTAAGCTACGGTTTTGTGAAAAACGTATGATTTCCGTAAAACTTGAAAAGAGTTACTAATTATATTATAGTAATTTTACACACAAAAAATTTATATGTAAAATTACATGTAAAAAATAATATGGTAATTTTACTATGAAAAAGTGTTTTAAATGTTCTAAGCCTATAGAAAGTGCAGTTCCAGTTCATGGATTGCATCAAAGTTGCTTTGTTCGGTGGTTTAAACTTAATACTGATAGTTCTGTGAATTTTAGTGATGTTGCTTTGCGATCAGAAAAAGTGGATTCTTCGTTACATCGCAATCCCATTAACACGAGTTTCTTTCATGGGACTTTTAAAAAATACTCCGCTACTCTTGATAAGCGTTTATACATTTTAAAAGTGCAGGATAAAGATTATCCAGAACTTCCGTATGTAGAATACCTTTCTAATCAAATTGCGCAAGAACTAGGCCTTACTGTTCCTGATTTCTATCTGATTCGTTTCTTGAATGAGATCGATGCATTTGTTGTTCATAATTTTATGGATGCTTATAACGCTGGAAATCTTGTTCACATTTATCATTTTGTAGAAGAGAAACCTTTTTCTTGTAAAACAATTATAAAAATAATTGAGGAAAAAATTGGTAGGATAGAAGCAATTAAGCAGTTTATCTGGTTATGCCTTTTTGATGCTTTGATAGGAAACCATGATAGACATGGCAGAAATATTGCCTTTATTGAAACACGAAAAGGGTTTGAGATGGCGCCCTTTTATGACAATCCATCCTATATTGGTATTGAAGAACAAAGTCTTTTGCTAGCGCAACACAATCCCAAAGGAAAGATTGCGACGTCATCAACCAATGATCCAACCATGCGTGATTATTTAGCTGAATTTCACCAAATGGGCTATGGAGATTGGATAAAAGAATTTCAAGAGCGAGTTGAGAAAAGCCAGCTTGATAAGTTGGTGGCAAATAGTTTTCTCTCAGAAAAACGTAAAATAGCACTTTTTTCTCTTATAGAACGTCGCATTAAGGAGTTTGATCATGTTAACTGATTCTGAGTTTTTACCCCAAAATATTATTGGTGTTGATGTGTTTTTGGAGAGATTCAAAACTCGTGTTCATGTGGGAAAATTGGAGAGACAAAAGGATCAATTTCATTTCACATATGATCTTAATTATATGAAAGCTAAGAATATTTTTCCTTTAGGTCCAGAGTTTCCACTTTTCCGCCAAGATTTTTTTTCAAACGAATTATTCCCTAGTTTTGCAGATCGTATACCTGATCCAGATAATCCAGCCTATCCTGATTACTGTGCTGCTGTGGGTATTGATCCTGAAATAACAGACCCAATTATTTTATTGCCGACTATAGGTAGAAAAGGCCCTTCCTCTTTCATCTTTGAGCCAATCTATAAAGATGCCTTTACCTATGAAGACTGTGAGCGATTCAGAGAAAATCTTGGCCTATCCTTGCAGGACTTTGCGCACTTGTTTGATGTGTCTTTATCTATCCTTCAAAAAATGAAGGCAGGTGAGTCGAGCGGTAAAGAGGTGCTAAAGCGATTGGAGCTTTATGTTCGTTCTCCTGAATTGCTTGATTTACAAATTAAACGTAATGCGAAATGGCTGCACTTTGAAAAAAAGGAATCACTCTTAATCCTTACAAAATTGTGTAAGTCTCTGTAAAAAGCTAAAGCTGCAATTCTGTAAAGTGGAGTTTGCTCTCTTAGGTGAGTTGATGTGTTCTTACACATCAAAAAATGCCTTTAATGACTTGTTAATTTCTCTCTAGTATAAATTTAAATAGGTGTGCTATAAGTTCATTAAAATTATTAATTTAGAAATATTGTGACGAATATGATTTGTTTTTTATTAAGACAATTATTGGGTTTTGTCTTCGCCGTTTTCTTGATGGCACAACCAATATTTGCTGCTGCTACTGCTTATAATGTTGTTGACACATTGAACGATTTTGTTCACGGAGGCACTTCGTTTGAGGATGCTAACCGTGCCTTATCTAATTGGGATAACAGTGAACCTTTTAATCCATATATACGACACGCTGATGGAGGTGTTCAGTGGCACGATACAGATGATTATGGAAATACTATAGCGCACAAATTTTTAGAGCATTATCCCAATATTAGTATTAAAAATATCCAAAAAATATCCAGGTTGTTTGGTCCTCATATTTTCTATCAGAAGAATTATTATGGTCTTGATCCTTTTGAAGACAATCCAGAAGTACTGAAATTGATAAAAGGTAAAGATCTTAAAAGCACGCCGTTAGATCCTAACTTGAAAAATAAACTTATTAAGAGTATGGACCAGCCAGTAGAGATACTACTGTCTAAAAAAGAAAAAGCGCATCAACGATTTGATTTGAAATTTTATAAGGAAACAATTGGTTGTCTTGATAATTCGTTCACCTGTGCATGGCTAGCTAGGTTGCAATATACGGCCGATACTTTTAAAACTGCTGGTTTGAATGATGATTTGTGGGATCGTTTAGCAAATGATGAAATGATTAGTAGTTCATTAAAATATAACGACTGTTCAACTTTCGATTCTTTTGGTTTTTACACAGTATTAAATCAACATTCTCAAACTGCTGTTCACAGAAGTTTCTTGCAGCAAAATCCAACGGATTTTACGAATCGAGAACAAGCTAATAGACTTTGGCAGTCTTTATTTGAAAAAAGCAATGATTTGCATTCTTTGTATGGAAGATGTGGTGGATATGTAGATAGTGAATGTAATATGTCTCCTGCTGTTCGTGTGTTGGGTATAATCAGAGATTTAGAAGACAATGCAAGTAGTGATTTCGAAGGCGAGCATCGACAAGAATTAGGCACGCTTCAAGCAAATCTTTTATCAAGTGGCGGAACATTTGGTATGAATTTTAACAGAACAGCTAATCAAGAAGAAGCTCAAATTATGATAGATAATCTATGCTCTTTCGCACGGCGCGTGATGGACACTGAACAGATTATTAATTCTTTATTTTCATACTCAGTAACTAATTCTATCTTACAGGCAAAATTGGATGATCATCAGATAAACTGTGCTATTTTTGCGCTCTCTGAATTACCCGAATTTTCTTATAAAACAAGAAAACTTATGTATAAACATATCAAAAAGCCTTATGAAGATGATATCTTTTTGCCTGATTTCAGGAAAATTGATGACTTTTTGAAGGTAAAGCATCCCCGTATGAAAGATAAAGATATAAACTCTAAAATACGTTATTCACATTTAAAGAGTTTTGCTGGTTTTGATCCCATTTATGACCCTGACTGAAAAGTCTAAGTTTGCATCCGCCGCTCTATCTTTACAAAATTGCGCAGGTCTCAGTAAAGCTTAGGCGAGGGCTGCGAGGGAATAGTTTAGAAACATCGCCATAGCCAAGGTTACATAGGAAGTTAGATTTAATGGTTGTGCCCTTAAAAAACACTTCATCAATCATAGCGTTATTAAACCCAGACATTGGGCCGCAATCTAAACCAAGACTGCGAGCTGCAAGCACAAAATATGCTGCCTGAAGCGTGCCGTTGCGAAAAGCTGTTACGACACTTAACTCTTCATTTCCAACAAACCATGATTTTGCATCTGTATGTGGAAATAGCTGAGGGAGAGTCTCATAAAAAGTCAAATCATGGCCAATAATAGCTGTAACAGGTGCTGACATTGTTTTTTCAATGTTTGCTTCTGCTAAGCAAGGGCGAAGCAATTCTTTACTCTCAGCTGATTTAACAAAAACTATTCTCATAGGAGAGCAGTTTGCACTAGTTGGTGCCATGCGTGCCAACTCGTAAGCTTGCTTTAAAAGATCATCCTTAACTGGAGTATTCGTCCAGAATGAGTGCGTGCGAGCATTTAAGAAAACTTGACCAATAGCTCTTTGATCTATTGCTTTATTGCTCATTTGCCACCTTTAAAGTGAGAGTTTATTCCGACTCCGGGTCCCATACCAATCTTAATGTGAAGTTTGCTTTGTGGAATTTTATTAGTATTTTGTTCGTAGTTTTTTGCAGAAATTTGTTGAAGAGTTGCTAACGAATCATTGCCAGTAAACTTTGACCACATGCCATAAACTCGACGGAGGTAGGGAACATTATGATGTTCAGAACCAGAATGGTAATAGCGTACAGCAGTTTCCCATGAGCCGAATCGATTATAAAGACTCTTTAAAAGGCGTCCGGCATAAGGAATGTTTTTATGTGGATCTAGAATTTCTTCAATTGAATTAAAGCTTTTCCCGTGTGACTGAAGATTAATTTGCATGTAGCCAATGTTAATATTCTTCACGCCCTGCGATTGTAATTTGCGAATATAAGCAGCTGCATCTTTTTGCGAAGAGCAGAACTTTGCTTTACGCTTAGCGTTAACTGCCCACGGAGAATGCTTGGACTCAACGCTTGCAATTGCGGCTAATAACTTTTCTGGAATGCCTAAGCTTTGCTCAGTCCGTTTCATAATCTCTAAAGGAGATTCTGCAAAAGATTGGTTTTGTGATGATTTCTTGTTCAAGCCAAATGTTGGGGTCGCGTGAGTCTGGTTGCTTAAAAGTAATAAGCACGCCGTGCTTAGGCTTGTAAAAATAATTGCTTTAATTCTCAATTTGCTTAACCTCCAAAACTTCTGGGACATAGTAACGTAACATATTCTCGATCCCCGATTTCAACGTAATTGTTGAGCTCGGACAGCTAGAACAAGATCCCTGCATTTTTAAATAAACAACGCCATCAACAAAAGAATGAAAGGTAATATCTCCTCCATCTTGAGCAACTGCGGGTCTAATCCGTGTGTCTAATAGTTCACGAATTTGCCGAACCAGTGGATCTTCATCGGAAATTTCCACAGTTTCAGGCCTATTCGTTTTGTCAGCACTAATTATAACAGGTAAATTGTTAATAAATAGTTCCATAATTTTACCTAAAATTATCGGCTTTAGCAAATACCAATCAAAATCTATGTTTTTTGTGATGGTAATAAAGTCAGAGCCAAAGAAAACTCCAGAAATACCATTGATTTCGAGGAGTTGGCGTGCAAAGGGAGAGTTTTCACATTCTTCTACATTTATGTAGGAGGCACTAAAGTCACCAAAATCTTCAGGGAGGACAAGTCGTCCAGGAAGGAACTTAAGAGCTTGTGGGTTCGGAGTTTCTTCAGTTTGGATAAACACATTTACCTTTTTTGATTCGTAAAAGCTTAACTATCTATAGTGAATTATAGGTGGATAATCAAGGGGGAACATTACAAAATTTTTTCTACAATCATGTTTTAAATAAGATTTAAATAAACAAAGTACAGTGAAATATTTTGATTGATTTTATTTAAAATAAGAGTGTGATCTTGGTTTTTTGAAGATGTTGATTTCTAAATTGGAAGAGGATAAAGAGTACTTTTAAAGCTTTAGGAAAATCAAAGTGCATAATTTAGTCCACAAACCCTTTTATTTCGTTCGGCATGGTGAAACAGATTGGAATCGTCGTCATCTGTATATGGGATCGAAAGACATTCCCTTAAATCAACGTGGTATAGAACAGTCTAAGCTTGCGGCGGATTGGCTTAAAGATGAGCCTATTGTACATATTGCGACAAGTCCTTTATCGAGAGCGAGAAAAACAGCAGAAATCATCGCGGAGAAAACACAAAAACCCATTACTATTATTGATGATTTAAGAGAGTGTGGTTGGGGTGTCAATGAAGGTGAGCCGTATGATGATGGTGTAATCCTTCAAAAGTGGTTTAAGGGGGAGGCGCTTGAAGGAGCAGAAAAAGTCCATGATTTTGGCGCGCGTGTCATGCGTGGTCTAGAAAGCGCTCTTGAACTCCCTGGTCCTGTTCTTATTGTTGCACATGGTGGTGTTTATTGTGCTATTCAACGAGTCTTTGGTTGGCCATTTATTAACGTAAAAAATTGCAGTCCTCTTTATCATAGACCTCCAGAAAAATCACAACGTTCCTGGTTTGTTGCTGATTTGAGTAATAGATCTAGTGGCCTATGAAATAACAAAAATCTTAATCTACATCAAAGGGTTTTATAAACTGAAAACGTGGCTTTTTCTCACCATCAACTTCAACGTCTTCAAAAAACATATCTAGTGGGCGTACCCATTGTCTACATGTGTCGTATGTTGCTTGATAAAGAACAAGTGGCTCTAAAGTCTCACTATGCGAACATACGCCGAGTACTTTGTAATATGTTTTTTTTAGATAATGTTGATATATCCCAAGTGGCCTTTTAACGCCTGCGGAGTCCGTAATAAAATCTGACATAATTATCCCCTTATTCTTTTGTACTTTATTTATCGTAATTTATTGAAAGAGAAAAATTTCTAATGGTCAATCGAAAAAGCATGAACTTGTGACGTTAGTGAAGATCTTTTTTCGTTGCATCATTTGTTCAAATAAAGGTATTGATGTGCGATGAATAAAATTACTCTCTTACTATTTGTATTTTTAATAAAATTTTCCTGTTTATTTGCAGCTGAAGATTCTGGTCTATCTGTTGTCATTGGTTGTGACGGAAAATCTGGTCAAGTTCAGCGTTATTGTCAAATTATTCTGGGAGAGGCGGATTGTTGTCCTCATCACTCTATGCTCCATGTTGATTTGCGACCAAGAGACTCAGCTAAATGTCCTCCTGAAAACTACATACAGGCTGATGCAAAATCTTGGAAGCCAAACGGAAGACTTAAGTCTGTCTACATGGAGCTATTTCCAAGCAAATACGTACGCAATGAAGCAGATTCAAGACGAATGCTCTATCAAGTTAGTCCAGCGGAATTTGAGGAAGATTTTGCTCAAACTGCGGCCAGTATAACTTCAGCATATACTGTTATGAAGTCTCAACTCGGCAATCACGCTCCTTCTTTAGAGAGTATGCTTGAGGATACAAGAAAATTTATGAGTCAAAAACCAGCCATTGATCAGACATTAATGCCAGATACCATCAAGAATCTTGCACAGTTTATGCAAGAAAATGGACTCTTAGAAATTGAGCATATTCCTTATGTGGATATTCGTCCTCTAAAGATTGCTTCTTTAGTAGTTGAACGTTTGCGGGAAAAAAATCCTTTTCACCTAGATGTTTTACCAGTCTTTATTGAATTATTACAATCTTCTTTAGATCCAGCTAAGAGATCAACAATTTGGGAAGAAACACGACAAAAATTAAAAGAAAAAGAAATTCAAGAAGCGCAAATTGGAGCACTTATTGCAGAAGCCGCAGCAAACGAAGATTTTTGTGAGATGGCAATAACAAATGTAAGAAGATTATTAGTAGAAAAAGGATTTACGGCTGAATTATTCACAGCGCAATTAGAAGACGATATCAGGGTGCTATCGGTTGATTTTAGTGATCAATATTTTACAAACTCACTAGCTTCTGTCATTGCTGTTGAAATGTATATGCTACAAAACCAAGCGGATCCAAACTCTGGCATTCAAAAATTTTTAAGAGATAATGGTTTCACAGATGTTACTATAAATCGAATTGCAGTAAATACATTTAATGGCCGACAAAACCCTTGGATTATTTCAGCAAGACGTGATGCTCGTCCTATAAGCTAGTCTTTGTAATCACCCTCAAACTTACAATCAGTTGTTTTTTTCTGTGTAAAATGGCACAGTTTATAGCTACTAATATCTCTATAAAATAAAAGACAAAAAAGATGAAAAATTCAATGAGATTAAATCAAGACGTTCGGCAAGGAAGTACCACAGAAAACTCAACAAGAGGCTATTACGTCTGGGCTGCAGTTGCGTTATTCTTTTTTTATCAATACATCCTGCGTGTTTCACCGAGTGTTATGGTTAATGAGCTTCGTCTTGATTTTTCTTTAACTGCTGAGCAATTTTCATACTTTGGTGCTTTTTATTTATATGCATATTCTTTGTTGCAAATTCCGGTTGGATTGCTTGTTGATAAGTACGGTGTAAAACGCATTGTTAGCTTTTCAATTGGTCTATGTTTAGCTGCGACTCTCCTCGTTTCTTTGACGGCGAGCATCTATATTGCTTATCTCAGTCGAATCCTAATGGGGGCGGGGTCAGCTTGTGCTTTTATGTGTACCTTGAAAATCGTTGTCGATTATCTGCCTGAAAACAGACGCGGTGTTTGGATGGGAGCGACACTGGCCTTGGGTGTTGCAGGGGCTTTGATTGCAGGAAAGCCTTTAAGTGTTGCGATGGATTCTTATGGATGGCGCCATGCTCTTCTGCTCACAAGCATCATTGGGGTAGCTATACTTCTTTTTGTTTTGATTGCACTTCCTAAAGAAAATATTCTAACCGTTAAGTCTGGGGCAACTTCAAAATCCAAAGAAATCTTCGCTACTATGTGCGAGATTATGTCAACGCGAATGGTCCTGATCTATGCTGTTCTTGCCGTTGGCCTTTATACGCCTCTTTCTGTTATGGCGGATTTGTGGGGTGTTGCCTATATTATGTCAAAGTATGATCTTACGCGATCTAGCGCCGCTGAGGTCAGCATGATGATGTATATTGGTTTGTGTGTTGGCAGTCTTGCCCTTCCGTATATTGCAGAGAGATTTAATGCTTTAAATCAAACAATTCGTATCTCTGGTTTTGGGATTTTAACAACGTTGGTTTTGATTCTTTTTACACCTAATCTTGGCGTATGGCAAATCTCTACACTTTTGTTTTTGCTAGGGCTTTTTTGTGGGGCAGAGATGCTTTGTTTTACGGGTGTTGTCCGTTATTCACCATTGGGGAAAACTGGTACGACTCTTGGGATTACGAATACAGCGAATATGCTGGGTGGCGCTGTTGCTCAACAAATAATAGGCTTCTTGCTGGATCATTTTTTATGGAGTGGAAATTTAGATGACAATGGTCATCGTTTCTACAATAATAATGATTACACGTTAGCACTATCATCATTGATAGTGATTATTGTTTTGTGCTGTTGGGTATCAAGAAAACTTCCAAGTAAGGAATAAAATTTATGAAAACGATTACGTTAATTTCTGGTGATGGAATTGGGCCTGAAGTTGTAGGGGCGACTCGCAAGATTATTGATGCAACAGGTGTGAAAATTACTTGGGAAGAATGCGAAGCTGGTGCAAAAGTCTTTAAAAAGGGTGTTGGTACAGGCGTTCCAACCGAGACGATTGATTCGATTATTCGCAACCGTATTGTTTTAAAAGGACCTTTGGAAACACCGGTTGGTTTTGGCGAGAAAAGCGCTAACGTAACCTTGCGAAAAATGTTTGAGATGTATGGCAATATTCGCCCAATCAAAGAAATTCCTGGAGTCAAAACGCCTTATTCTGGACGTGGTATTGACTTGGTGATCGTTAGAGAAAACGTTGAAGACCTTTACGCTGGTATTGAATACATGCAAACACCTGGAACAGCAGAGTGTCTCAAATTAATCTCACGCAATGGTTGTGAAAAGATTTCTAGGCTTGCTTTTGAATTTGCGCGCTCAGAAGGTCGTAAATCAGTTTATTGTGCCCACAAAGCAAATATTATGAAGGTAACTGAAGGGTTGCTAAAACATACATTTGAAGAGGTCGCGAAAGATTATCCCGATATTGAATCTGGTAATATTATTGTTGATAATTGTGCGCATCAATTGGTTAAGAAACCTGAACAATATGATGTTTTGGTCATGACTAATATGAATGGCGATATCTTGAGTGATTTAGGTTCTGCTTTAATTGGTGGATTAGGATTTGCAGCTGGAGCGAATATTGGTGATAACATCGCAATGTTTGAAGCTGTGCATGGTTCAGCTCCTAAATATGCTGGCAAAAATAATATCAATCCGACAGCTGTCTTAATGACAGGAATTATGATGCTGCGCTATATCGAAGAGTTTGATGCGGCTAATGCTATTGAACAAGCTCTTTTTGTAACATTAGCAAAAGATAAGATCCTTACTCGTGATATCGTTGGTGATGTGGGAGCAGCTTCTACAACTGCATTTACAGACGCTATTATTGGTAATATTGGTAAAACCTATGAGACGCAACCAAAACGCAATTATAAGCCACTGCAATTGCCAAGAGTATCAAATGATGCTGTTGTTGCTAAGCAAAGACAAGTTGATGGTGTGGATATTTATCTTGAAAACAACGGCGATGCGAAAAGCGTTGGTAAGCAGCTAGAAAGCCTTTGTAATGGAACTCGCTTCTCTCTTAAAACGATGTCATGTCGTGGGGTAAAAGTTTATCCAGCACCTGAAGTGGAGATTGCTTCAACCGATCTTTATTGTTGCCGTTTTATGTCATCTGATATTAATGATGGAGATATCATTGATCTTCTGCAACGTTTAAGTGCAAAATTTCATTGGGTGCACATTGAAAAGCTTAATGTGTTTGATGGGGTTGCTGCTTATTCTAAGATTCACGGAGAGTAGCTTTTAAGGTAATGCAGCAGCAGCTGCACTTGCTCGTGGTTCGAGATCTCCGTTTACAAATTTAGCAATTGCAGTCTGAAGCGAAGAAATCTTAGTTGCTTCTCTTTGTTTACTGGCATCTTCAACGTGCTTTTTTATTATTGCAATGGAGGGTTGTTGTTCCCATGTAGTTTCATCCCATTCTTCGCCTGCTTCGAAAGTCTTTTTTTTAGCAAATATTCTTGCGCTTGTTAGTGCCTTATCTGATTTATTAAAAGCTTCTATTGCGTGTACGAGAGATTGGTCTGCTTGTTGAATTATATGTATCTCTAGAAGATTTCCTCTTAGTTTTCTGGAGAAAGATTCTTCAACTCTCTCTCTACGTCCTGCATTTACTCTTATACGTTCTCTCAATGAGGAAAGCCCTCCCTCAACTGATCCTGCTTCACAAACTGCGCGTGCTGTCATTGCTGCCCATAAACCACATCTTGTATTGTCTGTTTGAAATGCGTTTTCGTATATATCTTCGAGTGATATAGGGTGTAGATTCACATCTTTAACATAAGTTGTTATATGAGAATGCAGCGGCTTAACAACGCAGTTAAGTGTTGATTGTTTAGGGAGCTCTGGAGAGAAGAGGGAGTTTAAAGCGTAGATACGCCAGTTTTTAGTTTGCGGATCACGTGTTACGATTACTGTGAAATAATGATGATCATCTCTTCCTGTTTGATCTCCAGATCTAACAACTCCAGCATAAATATTGTATTGTAGTAGATTAAAGGCAAGTTGTGCTTTAAGTACGAATTTGTCTAATGCTTGGCGACGCCGATTAGGAGCTGAATCTTTGAAATAGTTAATTTCTTCGATACCAAGAAAACCAGAGGTGCTATGTTCATTTTGCCTTTGACTGCGTAACCAATCTAACATGTAAAGATGAAAACCGGCTGGTAACATAAATCCGTAGTTATGGCGATCTTCATCGTAGATTGCCATAAGACTACCTTCTCTATTCCAATCTTCTGTGAGAATTGGGCCATCAATTTTTATTCCTTCTAAAGCGGTATTCAAGCTGTCAATGAGCGGATTCGCATTTTTTTCATCAGATGGTCTTAGAACAAAATCTAGAGTTCCAGGCTCATATGGTCTTCTTTCAACTGGCAGCACTGGTAGGCGAGTTAGTTCAATAAGATCAAGTGGACTGCTATGAGCTGCGGCATCCGTTGTCAAACAACCAACGGCTCTAGGATTAAACGATCTGTGAAAATCAAGAATGTCTTTATAATGGAGCTGCTCTGGGTTTGGGATGCTGGGAATATATTTGGAAAAGGGTAATATGCGAGTAGTAATGAAAAGATAAACTGGCAGATATTCTTTATCTTTGTATAGAGGTTTAATTGTGGGGCTGAATAATATTTTACATAAAAACTGATAACATGTTTCCATGTAATCATTTTGATCCATTGCTATGACTGGAAATAGTAAGCCATTCTGATTCAGAATTTGAAATAGAGTGATTATTGCATAGACACTTACTAAATGGTCTTGCAATGGTCGGCTGCATAGGTTGATTAATCTCTCGTTACGTAGATCATCCCATACATCCTTAGGATTTTTAACAGCTATTGCTGCAAGAGCAGGGACAGTATACGAAAGATCTTCATCTGTGAGGGATTGTATATTAAGTCTACCCTTTTTACCTCTCATGCTGTCTATAAAAACATCACCCCAAGTTTGCCCTAGCCGCGTATCCAGAACTAATTTGCCAACTTCGGCAGCAATAACCCCCATAGAGCTGTTTTGCGAATATTGATGAGTTGCAAGTGTATCTCTTATTCCCATACTTTCAAGTTCTGTCTCCTGCCGTCGAAACTTATGAACCATATCTTCAAGTTTTTCACGATCTGCAGCAGTGCTAATGTGAGTAAGAATGATCAATAAAAATAAAGTATAGAGTTTTTTTGTTAGTAACATGACAGGACTTGCCATAATTAATGATGAAAAATAATATTTTCCTCGTATATAGTATATCTCAAAAATATTGTAAATAAAGAATGCTTCATTTTGAACGGCGTCTTTGTTTACTCCAAGACTCACGGAGAGTAAGTGTTCTTAACGACCGCCGTTTACCCGCAATGCTCTGGCAATTACAGGAAAATCATCTCTTCTGACGAATTTTTCATAATGCCCGCCAAACCTGTTAATAAGATGAACATCTTTTGCTGAGTCACTGTTATAGATAAGGTTAATCAGTACATAATTCCCATCAGTACTTGTGCGAATAGGCGTGGTTATCCAATTATATTGACTATCAAATAGTCCTTTAGACACCCACGCATAAATATTATAATTATGAATGTGAGCCAGAGCTGCAGTTAAATCCCAAGCATCAGTTGGATTATGTATATGCTGAATGAAGAACGAAGGCCCGATTGTAAGTTCTGCTGAGTGACTGTGATGTTGCAATAGTTGATGAATTTTTCCTGTAAGCTGCTCTTTAAAAAATCCATGAAAAAGAGTTTTTTGATCAGCGGACATTCTTTCAATTAATTCTTTCCATGCTTCAGATTCAATCTTTAATTGTTGTGGGAGAAACCAGCCATCTCTTAACGCAGAACCACGTGCTATGATGTCATCATCCTCTATAGATCTAGCAACACCTTTGTCAGGTGTTTGAGGAAACGCACTGGGGAGACCTAATTCTTTTTTCTTTTTTTCAAATTCTTCATCAAGTTGTTTTAGTTTTGGGGTGCATAGTGTAAGAAATTCGTTTTTATAGTTTTCTTTTGATCTTTCACTAGAAACCCTGGCTAATAATTCATGCATATCTGATTCAATAAGGCCTATGGAACGAAGATAAATTAGAGGGTCATCTAAATGATCAGTATAAGTTTGATAGAATTTATGTCGAGCGGTATTGTTGCCTTCGTCATCAATTAGGAACGAGCTAAAAAAGCCACATTGGCATCCTTTCCCACTCGAACCATAGTGAACAAACTCTAATGCTTGGCCTGCTTCTGCTGGATTAGATTTATCTCGAGCTTCAGCCATATAAGACATCAGTATGGTGCGTTGTTCTTGACTGCGTCTCAATATATCTTTCATTGACCTTTCAACCGGCAATTCAGATGTACTTAATGCACGGATAAAACTGTCGGTAATAATGTGTTCAATTGGAAGTTTTTTGAACTCTGCTTTTGCCCAATCGGGGATATTGCTTTGGTTAAAAACTCTTTTGACTTTATTTCTAAGATCTAAAACAGTTGATTTGGGGTTCCATAAATATTCCTGTGATGCAATTGAGATAATTGCTAAGTGAACGACATGGTGTTTGTGTTCTGGCATAAAGATAAGCATCTTTAGCAATTCACCTTCAATGTAACGTGGATCGGATATAGAGTTTTCTTCTTGGGTATCAAGGTTTAAAAATCTCTCAATAGCTATGCGTGACCTATAGGCAATTATTGCTTCCTCAGGGCGCATGTGGTGATCTTTACTTGGTGTTGCTCTCATGATTCCGCCAACACCTTTCCCTTCATTTAAGAGGTCACGTATTTGTCTTGATAGAGCTGCTGCTTTGCTTCTGTCAGTTGTTGTTCTTAACTGTTCTGTCAAATGATTTAAAAATTGAACGGGCGCTCTAACACTGCTTTCTACTTGAAATTTATCTCGTTTAAAATCTTCAAATGAGTCTCCAAGACAAGCATGTCCTGCAAATGAGATAACAACAAGAATTTGCAAGATAGTTCTGAACACTGTTTGGTCCTATTTAGGTGCTTTTGTATAAAGTTTATAGCGTACTAGTTAACAAAACTCTAACATTTACTCTTGTTCAGACGAATGTGCGCAAAAAATGTTGTTTTTGAAATTATTTATTTCCCTAAATCTCAAAATATAGGTAAGACATAACAATAACGAGAAGAGTCAGAGTGGCTGATCGCGATAAGTTTAATGACCCGTTTATCCCTTAAGGATTACAAAGAGGTGCTTTAAAAAGATGGAAAATTTATTAGAAGAGTCAAATGCAGTCGATATATTTATTGGCAAACGTTTACGTGATCAGCGTCTAAAGTTAAATTTGACACTTACAGAGGTTGCCGAAAAAGTAGGGTTGTCTCACCAGCAAATCCAAAAATATGAACAAGCAAAAAGCCGCATTCCTGTGGCAACATTATATCAGTTATCTCAGGTTTTTGGTGTAACGTCGCATTATTTTTTTGATGGGTTGCAATTAGTTGGTAAAGACTATCTAAAGTTAAAAGATAAAGACACAATTTCTCAAGCACGCAGTAGCACTCTTAATATTTTTATCGTTGAGGATGATCCTGCTGATGAGCTTTTGACAAGACGTGCTTTTAAAGATTGTAAACACAAGCTTAATATTTTTGCTGTGCATGATGGATCAAAGGCGCTTGAGTTTTTGCGTGATAAGAATGCAGTTTTAACATTTCCAAGGCCTGATATTATTTTACTTGATCTTAATATTCCGAAACGCGATGGACACTCGGTTTTAAAAGAGATAAAGCGTGATAGAGAAATTCAAGATATTCCAGTAATCATTTTAACAAACAGTGTAAGCGTTCAAGAGATGATCAGTGTTTATAAGAATCATGCTTCTGGATACATCTGCAAATCATTTGATTTTGATGTTTTTCAACAAAGTATGATGGGGTTGATTAACTATTGGGCATCAGTTGTTGTCTTGCCACAAACTGCTTAATATCAGGGGTTCTTCTTTGGTAGAGTAAAGCAAAAGGTTGAGCCTTTATTAATATCGGATTCAACCCATATATAACCACCAAGATGTTCTACAATTTTCTTACAGAGAGCTAACCCAATACCAGATCCAGATTTATCATCTCTTCTGTTAAGTCGTTGAAACATTGTGAATATTTTTTTGTGATAAATAGGTTCAATGCCGATCCCATTATCTTTCACAAAAAATTCCCAGTATTTTGATTTCTCAATTGCTTCAATGTGAATTTCAGGAGGACCTTCTCCTCTAAATTTTATCGCATTATTAATGAGATTTTGAAAAAGTTGGGTGATCTGTGTTTTATCAGTAGACAGCGATGGTAAGTGATTCGTATAAATCTTTGCTGTGCTTTCTTCCACTGAGAAAAAAAGTATTTTTTTCACATCTTCTATAACATTATTAATATCTACAAGTCGAGTGTTTGCCTTATGTGATTCCGTTTTTGAATAAACCAAAATGTCATCAATAAGTCTTTGCATACGCTTAACATTCGAGACAGCAAGTTCAATATATTGTTTTGCTTCATCGTCCAAACTATTTGTATTGTGCTTTGCAATTAATTGCACAAAGCTTGATATCGCTCGAAGGGGTTCTTTCAGATCATGTGAGCAAATGTAAGCAAATCTTTCCAATTCACTATTTGATCTTTGTAGATTTTTGACCATTCGTTCCATTTTTTTTTCAGCACGTTTACGCTTTGTAATCAGTTCGCTGAAAATAATAATTCCTTCAACTTTTTTGCCTTTATACCAAGGGTGGGCCTCCCATTTAACCCACTCAGTATTACCTTCAGGGTTGTCTAATTGATCTTCTTGAGCTTGTATAATAGAGCCTTCCAAGCATTTTTTATGAAGTTGAGGCCAGTGTTTGGGAGTTTTATATGTAGAAAGATTGTAATAATTTTTGAGAGTAATATCTTTGTTTTTTAGTTTGTAGTCTTCTAGCCAGCAATTACTTGTTATTAAATAACGCATTTCAGTGTCAAACATCGCAACTGCTGCTGGGGTTTGTTTGACAAATAATTGAAGTGTTTCTTCCGCTTGTGCTCTTAAAGTTTCAGCCTTTTTTAAAGAATCAATATCAGTTTTACAACCTAAAATTCTCAAGGGCGTGCCTTTTGAATCGTACTCAACAATTTTACCGCGACTCAGCACCCATTTCCAATCTCCTGATTTTTGCAATAAGCGATGTTCATTCTCATAATATTCTGTAATACCTTTTATATGGTTTTCAATATCAGATTCTACCTTAGAACGATCTTCTGGATGGATAAGCTTTTGCATGGATTCAACGGTTTTCTCAAATTCATTCTCTTGATAACCAAGCATTCCAAAAAGATTAGATGTATCATAAACTTCACCAGTTAAAAGGTTCCAATCCCAAACGCCAGTTGTGCTTATTTCAAGAGCTGACTGTAATCTTTCCTGACTTTTAAAAAGCTCTTGCTCTGCGCTTTTGAGAGTAGTGATATCGATACCCGTTGCTTGAAAACTTTCTATCTTACCAAATGAATCGAAAAATGCGCGATTGCGCCATAGTTGATATGTTACTTTATTGTTTACAATAACTGGGGCTTCATAGTTTTTAATATAATCTTCTGGAGTGAAGCTTTTGAGATGTTGTTGTAATCTATTTTTTTCGTCAGCATTAGCATAATCTAAAAAGCATGTTCCAATGAGTTCATTGGCTGGCTTATTAAAAAATTGAGCGTAAGCATCATTGATAAAAGTAAAAACGCAATCTGGTGTAAAACAAGTTACAAAAGATGAATGGTCATTTATCAGTGTTTGGTAAAGTTTCTTTTCTTGAGAGATCTCTTCGTACTTTCTTATGTAGTCAGTGATTTCAAATGCCGTTGCTTGAATGAGATCATCTTCTAGTGATAAATCCCATCGAAACCAACGATTAATACTTGAAGGAGAATTACCGCGAGATTCAAATGTAGTTGTTGGGTTAGCTGCACAGAGATTTTTAAGAGCTGAAAGTGCTTTTTCTCTCTCATCTATATGTACAAAGTCTTGAAGGTGTTGGTTTTCTTTTGGGTAAAGCTCAAAAATAATGTCAAAGGCGTTATTTGACTTTTTTATAGAGCCATCAAATTCTATAAGACATATTGGGTAGGGCGATTTATCAAAAAATTGTTGAGACATTAAAAACACTCATCACCATCAAATGGTACAGCTCATGTGTGATTATAAGGCCTTAGAAAGCCTCTGTCTAAGGGTTATTAAATAAAATTTCGGAAAACTTTTGTTGTAGTGACTATCTAAGTTTCTATTAGGGGTTGAATTTTTTATAATCATTCTACTTCTTCTTATGAGCGAAATCATATTAAATGACGTTACACAAAAGAATCAAAAGTGACTTTGGAGATGAGTGAAATGTTTACTTTAAACTATTTTAGAACGAAGCCGCAGAAGATTAAAGTAGACCGCGAAGAGCAGGTCCTTATTGTAAAAGAGATTGAGAAAAATTTTCATACTTTAATTATGATTAATCACAAGGAACATGGAAGTTCTGAAACATTTAAATTGCAAGCTAAAAGTCTTCTGGAAAACATTAAGTTTTCTATAGAAAGACACTCATTTGATGATGATATAATAGACGCCATATTAGAAATGGGTGATTTTATCGTCTACTATGTGTCAGGGTATACGCGTCGGAATCCGATGGCAATTATTAAAGACATTTCTGAATCTAAGTCAGCATATGTTGATATAGCTGCTTAGTTTAAAGTTCAATCCTGGTGAAAAAATATAGCACCAGGATTTTTTTTATACGTTAAATCTGAAATTAAAAATATCTCCGTCGCTTATGACGTATTCTTTACCTTCTTGACGAAGTTTACCTGCTGCTTTTGCTGCAGCTTCACCCTTAAGAGAGAGATAATCTGCACATGCCATAGTTTCGGCGCAAATGAAACCTCTTTCAAAATCTGAATGGATAACTCCAGCTGCTTGAGGGGCCTTTGCTCCCTTGTAAACGGTCCATGCGCGAGCTTCTTTCGGTCCGACAGTAAAGAATGTAAGAAGGCCAAGTAATTGGTATCCCTCGCGGATAATGCGCTTTAATCCTGTTTCTTTGAGGCCCAAGCTTTGTAGGTATTCTTTCTGTTCATCTTCTGAGTCTAATGTTGATACTTCTGCTTCTATTGCTGCAGAAATAATAACTGCACGACCATTGTGTTTTTCTGCATAATCAAAAACTTTTTGTGTCATTGCATTGCCGGTTGCAGCTTCGCCTTCTGAAACATTACATACATAAAGTATAGGTTTTCCTGTTAACAATTGAAGCTGATCAAATAAAGGTTTTTCTTCATCGGTTGTTTGTAAACAAGTTGCTGGTTTTCCATCGTGTAATAAGGCAAGAGCTTTTCCAACGAGAACTAAGCTACTCTTTGCTTCAGCGTCTCCACCCTTAGCTCTTTTTTCAAGGCCAGCAGTACGTTTTTCTAGGCTTTCCATGTCTGCTAACATGAGCTCAGTTTCTATGGTTGTGAGGTCGCGAATAGGGTCAACGGTACCATCAACATGAGTAATATCCGTGTCTTCAAAACACCGTAGAACATGAATAATTGCATCCGTTGATCTTATATGGCCAAGAAATTGATTGCCTAGGCCTTCACCTTTGCTGGCGCCTCGGACCAATCCGGCAATATCAACAAACTCTAACTGAGTTGGAATGATCTTTGCAGATCCGCCGATGGCTGCGATTTGGTCTAATCTATCATCAGGAACACCCACACGTCCTGTATTAGGCTCAATAGTGCAAAATGGATAATTAGCAGCCTCAGCAGCAGCTGTAGCAGTTAATGCATTAAAAAGAGTTGATTTCCCGACGTTAGGCAGACCAACGATACCACAATTGAAACCCATGTAGATGACTAAACCTTTTTTATAATTTGAAAGTATTCTCTACATTATTGGATTTATTGTTTTCTCTCAAGCAAAAGGTTGCTCAGAACCTAAATATTCATCGATCCATAGAAGGCAGTCTTGATGCGTTGGTTGGAAATTTTGTTTCATCCACCAATCTTTGCAAGCCGCCAATGTTTTTCCCAGTTTTGGACTTGGATCTAGTCCTATTTTTATAAGATCCTCTCCTGTGATGGGGAAAGTTTTCTGTATATAGTTATCACGAGTAATCAATTGGTTTTGGCATTTTTTAATTATATCAGGGGAAATTCGTTCCTGTTGTGCTGCTGATAAGAGAATAAGGTCTGTGAAGATCTCTTTTCCATATTTGTACAGGCTGATTTCATCGTTATCTAAAGTTGAGTTTTTTTGTAATGTTTCTAAATGCAGTTTTTCTTTCTTTGAAAGAATTAACTTAGCGCTTATATCTTTTGCTGCGAAGGATCTTCCTAGGAATTGACATAATCGTCTTATAGGGCAGGGAGGGATTTTAAGAGTTCTCTCTAGCGCAACTAATTGCGTTATTAATTTTATCTGTGCCGAGCTTCCAAAAAATATTTCAGGAAACCCTATCTCGTTTAATAATGTGAGGGAATATATTGGATCCGGTGCACGAAGTAATTTAAAAAGTTCTTCTCGTATTCTCTCTTTTGAAAGCTCGGTAATTGTCTGAATTTGTTTCTTGCAAGCATCGAAAGCCTCTGTATCAATTTGTGGCTTATCAAACATAGCTAAAAAGCGGAAATACCTTAAAATTCTTAAAGGATCTTCTTTGATACGGTCTTCTGGAATTCCGACAAAGCGAATATATTGTTTTTTTAAATCTTGAGCGCCATTAAAAGGATCAAAAAAAATCCTGGCAGAATCAACATATATTGCGTTCATTGTAAAATCACGTCGTTTAGCATCCTCTAACCAGTCTTTGCCAAACGTTACGTTGGGATGGCGACCTTTTCCTTGCCAGTCTTGTCGGAGGCTAGTGATTTGAAAATGCTTTCCTTGGTAAATAGCTGTAACCGTACCAAAATCAATCCCGGTTGGAATCACATTGATTTTTGTGTGTTTGAACGCTTCAATGATAAGTGCTGGCGGTGTATCTACAGCAAGATCAGTATCATTTGATATTTTCCCCAATAAGACATCTCTGACGCATCCGCCAACAAAGCGAACTTCGATATTATTGCTTTTTAAAGTCTCAAAGATTTTTTGAGTTGCTGGATCCTCAAACAAAAGATGGAGAAGGGAAGTTGTCATTGTGCATTCTTAAGAATGGAAATGGTGCACCCGAAGAGAGTCGAACTCCTAGCCTCCAGATTCGTAGTCTGGCGCTCTATCCAATTGAGCTACGGGTGCATTGATATCATCAATTTGTAACCAATGAGACACACTCATGCAAGTCTAAAATTCATAATTCGATAATATTCTCTTTACAATTCCTAAAATATACTTAAAAGTTTATACAAATACACGATAAAATCGCATAACTAGGGAGTTTCAAAAATGCGTCACTGCCAACATATATCAAAATATTTAAAATTCGTTTTGCTGAATTCAGCAGTTATAGCAGGCGGAATAACTTCTGGTTATGCTGCTGTTGCTGTAGCACCAGCGCCAGCGCCAATGCCTGCAACAGTATCAGTGAACGCTGCTCAGCCTTCTAATGACTTTCAATTGCTTCAAGCTCAATTTAATGAGCTAAGCAAAAAGCTAGAACATCTCGAAAAAGCTCAAAAGCATGCTTCAAAAGAAGCAGCTGAAGTTGCTACGGCCGCTGCAAAGGAACAAGTTGCAATAACACAGTCTAAATTACCAATGCAGTCAAGACCTCCTCGTGAAGGGTATAAGTGGAGCGTAGGAAATACAGATGTAAATGTAGGTGGTATGGTTAAGTTAAGTTCTATCTATGATGCAGGCCCTTCAACAGGTGACGCTGTCAACATGACGACTCTACCAATTAAGGGTGTTGATACTGCTGCATCAAAATCTGGAAACTTTAGAATGCATGCAAAAGCATCTCAGGTTAATTTCGGTACATTGACACACACTAACACAGGTGATGTAAAAACATTTGTCGAGTTTGACTTTTATGGAAATAACAATTTCAGCGTGAGCGATCGTAACGGAGCGGCACAGGTGAATGCGTATGCCTTAAGACTTCGCCATGCTTATGGAGAATACCAAGGATGGTTAGCTGGTCAAACTTGGTCAAACTTTAATGATTTAGAATCACTGCCTGCAACAGTTGATGATACAGGTGTGACAGGTGAGTCAATTATTCGTCAGGCTCAGTTGCGTTATACAAAAGATTTTAACCCAAATTGGAGACTAGCTGTTGCTGCAGAAAATCCTGCTACAGACTATACAGATGTTACTACCTTCACCAGGTATGATAGTGGTATATCTGGCTCTGGAGTTCAATCAATGCCAGATCTAACATTTAATGCGCGTTATAAAGTAGAGGGCCGTGGTCATTTAAGTTTCCGTGGTTTGTTTCGTCGTTTGGCCACTAAAAGTTTAACTAGTGATACGGGCGGTGCTTATGCCGGTAAAGCTAATGCTTATGGTTTCGGTCTTTCTGGAAGAATTTATACCATTGGGAAAGATTCATTCTTTGCACAGGCAAATGCAGGCGATGGTATCGGTCGTTACATTTATGATGGCTATGGCATGGCGGCAGTGTTTAGTGCAGCAGCGAAAAAATTTCAGAAACAACGTGCCTATGGTATGTTAATGGGATATGAGCACTTCTGGCGTGAAAACTTAAGAAGCAACGTGGCAATAGGTCAAACACGTATTCGTACAGATAGCATGGTACCAATTGCTGTGCCAACTGCAGCGGGTACTACTCGTGTTACTTCAAAAATGCAACAAGCTTTCATTAACTTAATGTACAACCCAGTTGCATCTGTTGAAGTTGGACTTGAGTATGGCCACTTCAAGAGAACTACAGTGGATGATAAAAACGGTACTGGTGATCGTGTCCAAATGGGTGTAACCTATAAGTGGTAAATTTCTACAATAGTGGTTGGTAAGGATAGTCCTTGCCAACCACTAAACTTTGGGGTGTCGTGCTATGGAAAAAGAAAATATTGTTCGCAGGAAAGTGCGTGCGCTGCGAGCTTTTTATACAAATCTTGCTATTTACTCAGTTGTTTGTGCTGCGAGTATTTTTGCTTGGCTAATGATGGGCGCAGGTCCATTTTGGCCGATCTGGGTCATTTTTGGATGTGGTGCAGCAGCAGTGCTTCAGGCGCTAAGTCTTGGCCATTTACCAATGGTTGAGGAAATGCTTCCTTTCTTAAAGCCAGAATGGGAAGAAGCTCAGGTTAAGCTTTTAATGGCTGAAAAAAATGAAGTGATGAAAGCAGTAGATACTAAGAGCACTGTTGAGCAAAAAACGAGCGCTTCGAAACCAGCTGCTCCAAAAGCGGCTTCAAAACCGAAAACTCCGAAGAAAGCAGTTTCGACGAAGCCAAAAGCTCCGAAAAAAGAAACTCCTAAAACAGAAGTAAACTAATCGAAACCACTCAGTTGTTTTTGAGATCCTGGATGCCTGTGGCACCAGGATAGCAACTGAGAGAGTTTTGAACTCATCTCCCTAATTGTATGATTCTCTTCTCCTAAAAATTAAACGCATTTTCTCTGCTAGATGATAGTCGAATTTCAAGCTTTAGCTTGGCAAATGAGACATTTATAATCTCAACTCGTGATTAGATTTTATACCCACATCAACTTCATTTTAATGAAGGAGTGCTTGTCTCGTGATTCAGTCCATTTTCCAGCTGTGTGAGAGCCCCGCGCAGGGCGGGGATCAAGGCTGTTAACTTTAAGAAGAAGTTTTCTTGCTCAAAAATTTAGATCTAGTGGTTTTTTCCGCAATTTTTTCAGTCTTTGGAAGCTTTACCAGCATGCGGGTTGCTCTTGATTCTTCCAAATCAATGTCTTGTTGGATTTCTCGTAAGACTTCTTCGTTAATGGTGCCTAATTTATGAAGACGGTGGAGTTGTTTGCGTTTTGCCTTAATCGCAATCATTCGGATTTTATTGTCGGCTTTTATGCGTTCTGCACTGTCAATCCAATGTTCACCTTCTGCTGTGTGGTGCTCGACTGTTTGCTCATATTTGCTAATTAAGTTAGCAGCAAGCTCTTTATCTAAATCAGAGTGAGTCGTTTCTGCTAGATATTCAATTCGCTTAATGGCTGTCTGTGTGATGCGAATACGAGCGTTACGTTCTTCCTGATGATAAGAGCCATCCTCTTCAACTTTTAAATATCGGATGAGATAAGGCAGAGACATTCCTTGCACAACCAGTGTGAACATAATAACGCAAAAACTTAGGAATATAATCATGTCACGACCTGGAAATGGTGCCCCATGAAGCATTAGAGGGATAGATAAGGCTGCTGCTAAAGTGACGGTGCCTCGCATTCCTGACCAGCCAATAACTAAAACATGTTGCCATCTTGGAAAGCCTTCCTTTATGCGAATACGCTTAAAAATAAGATGAGGGAGGTATGCTCCGATAAAGACGAAAAAGATGCGCATAGAAATAACGAGTCCACAAATAACACTTGCGTAAAAGGCTAATTGTTTAGGAGATTCATGCGAAAGACCTGATAAAACTTCTGGTAACTGCAAGCCTAGTAAAATAAAGGCTAAGCCGTTTAATAGGAATAAAACCATTTGCCAAACTGCAGAGGCTTGTATTCTGGTTTCTACCGTCATTTCTTCTGTGTCGCGCCAGCCTGAATATAATCCTGCGGCAACAACTGATAATATGCCAGAAACACCCAGATGCTCTGCTAATAAATAGGCTGCAAAGGGTGTTAACAAAGATATGGTGACCTCTATTAAGGGATCGGTACCATCATTGTGCGATATTTTACGCCTGGTGTTCGCGATAAACCATGCTAGGGCCACACCGATACTAAGACCGCCTATAGAAAGAAGGAGAAAGTTTAACTCAATGCTGGAGAGAGAAAATGTGCCTGTGGTGGCAGCTAAAAGAGCAAACTTAAAGGCGACTAAGCCTGTTGCATCATTAATAAGGCTTTCACCTTTTAGAATGGTTGTTAATTTTGTTGGGGCACGTAGTCTTTCTGTAATAGAAGAAATTGCCATTGCATCTGTTGGTGAAATGATAGCACCAAGGGCAAACGCTAAAGGTAGCGATACTCCAGGTATCAGGTAGTGAACGGTAAAGCCAATGGTTAATATTGTTATGAAAACCAGAACGAGCGCTAGCAATAGGATTGGCCGCCGCAATTCAAGGAGCTCGCGTTTAGGGATCACCCAGCCATCAGAAAATAGTAGGGGAGGAAGAAATAAGAGAAAAAAGACACCTGGGTCTAGCTTAATTGGCGGAATGCCTGGAATTAAGTTTATGCCAAGTCCACCAAAAACTAATAATATTGGTAAGGGGACAGGAATTCGGCGTTCAATAATGCCGAGCGCTACGACTGCAAGCAGTAATCCGAGTGTTAGGTGGACAATTTCCATTAATTTTTTGCCTTCAAAGTATGTATTTTTAAATTATAAACAAAATTTTGTAAAAAGTACTGGACGAATTAAAAGAAAACGGTAATATTATATTTGTGCAGCCGGATTAGCTCAGCTGGTAGAGCAACTGATTTGTAATCAGTAGGTCAGGAGTTCGAATCCTCTATCCGGCACCACTTTTTTCTTAAGTGTTTTTTTATAGATCAAGTACGTAAAGATTTCTCAATCTTTCCTTTTTTAAATTTCGTAGATGTTAAGGTTAGTGAGAGGAATATGCTTCTTCTGCGTCTGCGTGCAAAAGAGCTGCCGCCATTATTTCTTGTGCTTCAAAAATCTGCATTTCTCTTGCAAACTGCTCTTGATTGACAAGATTAATGACATTTGATTCTTGCATGACGCTTTCTTTCATTTTCTTGAGATAGAATTAGATATTCCGATGCAAAGTTAAGATAAATACTAAGCATTTTCTTAAAATTAGCGTCTTGTTATCTATATTAATTAAAGATATTATCGCCGTCAAGTCTATGCTGCGTATTAAAAAATAACTTTTGAGTGTTTATCAACATGATAGATAATAATAGACACATTGAGCAAATGCTTGAAGGCTTGTGGGAAAGCTGTAATTTAGCCGAGCTCAACGGACGTCTTAAAGAAATTTATGAATTTTTTGATGCAGAGAAGTTTTCTGTTGTGACTTATTTTGATATTGAAAAATCCAAAAAGGGTTTTGATTTTTTTGAAACGTACCCTTCAGAATGGGTAAATCATTATATTGAAAACCAATATCATCTACATGATCCTATATTGTCTTGGGGGAAAATTTGTTTGCCTTTTCATTGGAAGGGCAGTGAGAAAAAAGATTTAACTCCAATTCAAAAGTGTTTATTTTCAGAGGCGCACGATTTTGGTATTAATGAAGGGGTCACCCTATCACTACATCCTTCTCCTCGTGAACAAACCTTTATTACGGTTTTAAATATTGATAAACTTCGCCCTGTGATGCTTCATGCAGTATCGTTAGCATCTCAATTTTACTTGCATATTAAGCAAAAAATTGATGCAATATATTTGATAAGCTCTCTCACCACTCGTGAACGTGAGGTTATATATTTAAAAGCGCAAGGGACATCTTCGCGGCGCGTGGCAGAGATCCTTTCAATTTCTGAACCAACTGTTGTGTTTCACTTAAAAAACGCTAGAAGAAAATTAAATGTTTCAACAAGTGAAGAGGTTCTATTCATTGTTGGCTTAGCTTTAGGGAAAAGTAGCCAGCCTAATAATTATAAAGATTCTTTGCATTATCATAATAATTATTATGAGATGGCGATGATAAGCTTACGTGGTTTATAGAGGATAAAATGTTTTGAGCAGAAATAGAAAATGAATGTTTATGGTATAAAAGCGGCTTAGAAGGATCATACGATATTCTTTTTAACAATTTTTTATAAGTGTAATGAAGTGGTGTATATCCAACTACTGTTAGTTGCGCTCCATTAACATTCCTATCCGTAATTAATGCTCCGATTATATTGTATGTACTGTATAGTTTTGCAATACTTGGAAATGAAATTCCAAGGAAAAGTTCTATCTTTTCTAGATTTAATCCAAAATGCATTGCAGCTGCAAAGATACTTGCCGATATATGGCTCGCAGTCTTGATAGTATAAGTTTCATCAAAATTATAGTCAACAGCGACTCTACTGGTCTCCCAATAGCCCTGATATTTAAAATCTTTGAGATCTGGTAGCATGAATTTAAACGGACCATCAAACATACAGGGATTTGTCATTTCAATAAGGCGAATGCACCCTCTTACGACACCTTGTTCATCTTTGTAGATTATATAATGAGCATGCTTCTCATCGTATTCGTCTTTCTCCATGCCATTAACGCTCGTAACATCCCACTTGAGCTTTTCATAAAAAACTTTGTGACGGAGGCGATACATATCATCAAGATCTTGCCTGTGAAACTCATAATTACTTGGATCAATTAGGATTAACATTTGCTTTCTCTCCATAAATTGCATTGTCTGAAATGGATATTTGTGCGAAATGAATAAATTCAAGTGTTTCTGATAAATTTATTTTATAATTATTTTATGTTTATATATTAAATTGTTAGGTTTAATATATTGGGAGATATATCTCATATAATTCTTAAGTTCTAGGCGAAACTTTTTTAAGTTTCCGCAATTTTAGAAGAGGTCATTTTATTACAGCTGGCTTTGTGACAAGAGATCGTCTAGTATCTGGCAAGCGTGTGTCGGATGTGTTTGTAAATTAAGCCATACGATTTTTTGAGAAAGGCCTTGGCCAGTGGATTATATGATTTATATTGGTGCTTCTATAGCAGAGCTCTTAGGATGTTTTGCTTTTTGGGGCTGGGCCCGAAATGGAATGAGCCCTCTCTATCTTATTCCTGGTGTATTTTTCCTTTGCCTTTTTGCCTATATTCTAACTTTTGTTGAAACAGAGTTCGCTGGTCGTACGTATGCAATTTATTGCGGTATTTTTATTGGTGCATCACTCTTATGGATGTGGGTTATCGAGGGAAATATTCCTGATAAATGGGACCTTATCGGTACATGTGTCTCCATAGTTGGTGCGATTATTATTCTTGCTGGACCTAGAACGTAAATATTTCTTGAAGATTTTTCTGGTTTTTTTGCTCAGAAAATTCTAATGCTAGATATTAAGGTTTAGCACAAAAAGGAATAGGGATGACACAATCACCAAGCTCACTTCAATCAATATCTGGGTATAGTCCTCTAAACGATTCTGAATATATGTCGCCTGAAATGGTCCGATATTTTAAGGATAAGCTTAATGCTATGCACAAAGAAGTTCTCGCAAAAGAAAAGGCAATTGCTCAAAATTTGCTAGAGGACACTTGTAGAGAGCCTGATCCTTTAGATCGTAGTGTCACAGAAGAGCTCTGCAATACTGATCTGACCTTGCAAGAGCATGAAGATCATTTGCGCCGAGAAATTGAAGAAGCACTACAGCGACTGGACGATGATAGCTACGGGTATTGTGAGGCTACTGATGAGCCAATCGGAGTAAGAAGGTTAGACGTTATGCCAACGGCGCGCTATTGCCTGGCTGTTCAAGAAAAGAAAGAAGCTGAAACATTAACGAGATAATGTTTTTGAATGTAATCGTTGTAATAAAGATTTTGTTTCGTTCTGATGTTTTTTAAATGAAACGCGATTGCACTTTCAGAAGTTTCAAGTTTACTTGCAATGTTTCTAATTGAGAGATTTTGTTTCTTTAGTGTAAGAATTGTTCGCTCTCTTTGTGTTAAAATCATATGCATGCGGTTCACTTTATTGATTGGTATATTAATAAGTGTATAAAAGCTTAAAAACGCACAAGAAATCTAGCTATCAAATTTTAGAGGAAGTTTAATAAATAATTTGACATTGTCATGAGAAGAGAGGAAAAAAGGCTTATATAGAATAGCTTAGGGTTTTGTTAATCATGACTCAGAAAAATCTGACAAAGCTACAACGAGAGTCAGTTGCTCTCATTCTTATTGGTAATTTTCTCGAATACTTTGATCTCATGCTCTATGTCCATATGGCCATAGTGTTAAATGATCTCTTTTTTCCAACAAGTGATCCATATACAGCTTCACTTCTTGCAGCTACTACTTTTTCTATGACATATTTGCTACGGCCTCTTGGGGCCTTGATCTTTGGTTATTTCGGAGATACCTGGGGACGTAAGTCTTTGGTAATTATTTCAACAACGATAATGGCCTTTTCTTCATTTGTTATAGCTTCTCTGCCTACCTATACTAAAATAGGAATAATGGCCCCGATTGTTCTAACCCTTTGCCGTATGCTTCAAGGATTTTCTTCAGTTGGAGAAATCACCGGTGCTCATATCTATGTAACTGAAATTACATCACCTCCCAGGTCTTACTTTTATGTAAGCCTTGTTGATATATGTTCAGATCTAGGAGGATTTTTTGCATTATTAGTCGCTTCTATCTTCTTATTAATTGATCCGGAAAATGGCTGGCGATGGGCTTTTTATATGGGGTCTGGCATTGCTGTAATTGGTTCAATTGCCAGAACTCGATTGAGGGAGACACCTGAATTTATTCAAGCGATTCAAAAGAAAAAGCTCAACCATGTAGACCCTGCCACGAATACTGTAAACATAAAAAAATATAGAAGAAATTTTCTTTCTTATATAGGTATGGAATGTTTGTTTCCATTAGCTTTTTATATTTGCTTTATCTATATGGGAAATATTTTAAAGACAAAATATGATTATACAACTGGTCAGGTGATTTATAATAATCTTTTGGTAACGACAGTAGGGATTGTTTTTGCGTTCGCCCAGGCACGTTTGGCGCTGCGAATTTATCCTCTTGTTATTATGAAATATCGTTCTATTTGCCTGTTAGTTTTCTTAATTTTCTTTCCTTATATTATGAATCATGCAACGTGTGCATGGTGTGTGTTCACGGCGCAATGTTTTCTTGTGGTTTTGGGTAATGATAGTATTCCTGCTTATGCAATCTTAGTGCGTGGTTTTCCAACGCTTAAGCGATATACCCAAGCCGGGCTCGCTTTTTCTCTTTCAAGAGCTGTCATGTATCCAGTAACTGCTCATGGATGCTTTTTTATAGGAGAGTGGTTGGGCTTTGAAGGAATAGCTGTTATTCTTGCTGTGTTTGCGATTGTTTCTCTAATCTCAATTCGCTCATTTATCCCTGAATCAGAAGGTGAAGAAGTAGCATAATTTTTAAAGATAAAAACTCAGCTTTTGGCAGAGAAGAGTTTTGTCATGCAATAGGTATTGTTTGCTGACATAGGGAAATTGGGGCTCTATACTCTTAATCTTTAACCACCATTTACGGCTTCTTTAAGTAATTTTCCTGCTTTAAAGACAGGGCGTTTTGACGCTTTAATTTGAATTTTCTCTCTCGTTCTTGGGTTAAAACCTTCTCTGGCAGGACTCTTTAAAAGAGAAAAGCTACCAAAGCCTACGAACCTGGCTTCTTGTCCTTGAGCTAATGCATTTGAAATACCAGCAAATACAGCTTCAATCGCTTTTTGAGCATCTGCTTTTGTCAAGGTTGCATGTTGGCTCACATACGATATGAGCTCTGGCTTGCTAAGAGTCATGGGGTCTTGTTCCTTAATTAGTGAAATTAATACTCCTTCTATAAAACATCCAGCCATTCGTCTGCAATTAGAAAAAACTGGCAGTTTTCTTATTGTTTTCAGGATAGTACAGATGTAAACAAGAGTCAGGGTTGTTTTTAGATTTCTCGGCAGGGGGCTCCCTTGAAATCTAAAAATGGCCTTTTTTTAATCACCCTAATTGGACTAACTTAGGTCTTTTTTGTATTAACGTTTAATCCTTCAATAAGCATTTTGAATTTAGGCTTTTCTATTATCTCTTTGAAAAAAGGCCTGAGCTTAATTGATTCATTTAGTAAATCATTTACATTAATCCATGATAATGCATCTTTTTCTTTGAAATGACTATCTTGGAAATGCTGTTGTGCTGCGAGAAGATCAGAAGTTTGAAAAACATTTTTTGTTTCTACTAAACATAAAACAACTTCTCGACCTTTAGATGTTTTTTCATAATAAATTTTGCTTTGAAAAAGATCTTCAGGTGATGGATTATAAAGACCAGATGACTCTTCGTTACACTCTCTTATGCATCCTTCTAAAAAAGTTTCAGCTTCACCTTGAGCATTTAATTCTAAACTTCCTCCAAACTCACTATAAGTTCCTTTATGGGAACCTTGGGATTCGCGAGCCAAGAGAAAATGGGGAACATCGTCAATATACGTAAAAAATAAGACACCAACAGTTCCAAGGGGGCGACGATCTGGTTTGATATGCTCGGCGGTTCTCTGCAAATCAATAGACGTAAAGTCTGAGGAAGATGCAGGGATAGGTGCAATAATGTAAATTATAAAGCAGATAACGATTGTGATGAATCTGGTCAAATGAAGCATTTTGGGTTTTCTCATCAAAAGAAGAAAAGCATTATAAATAATTTATTGAGCATGATCAGAGAATTATCAAGAAGAATTTTTCCGTTCATGTTCAATAAGCCACTTCTTGCGAGCGATTCCCCCGCCATACCCTCCCAAGCCACCGTCACTATTAATAACGCGATGACAAGGGATTGCGATGGCAATTTGATTAGCGCCATTTGCATTTGCTATCGCTCTGTATGCTGTGAGATTTTCTATTGTTCTTGCTTGATCTAAATAACTTCGAGTTTCACCATAAGGAATACGTATTAAGGCATCCCAAACACACTTTTGAAATGGGCTGCCCAAAAGATGAAGTGGTGTTTTAAATTCTTTTAGAGTTCCTTCAAAATAGGAATTTAATTCTTTTTCAATTGAAAGAATTGGATCTGTGCAGCCAGGAATAATAGCTGAACGTGTTCTAATGCGTAGGCGTTCGATCTCGCGTTCCAAGCCACGCCGATCAACAAACTCCAATAAATACAAAGATTCATCATCTGCAATAGCTAGCATCGGTCCAAGAATCGTATCTAACCAAGTTGATTTTAAAATATTAAGATGTTTCTTAAAATGGGTGGGGGCTGATCCCATGATTTTGGAAAATGCATCTCTAAAGCCACTGCTTGATTCATACCCAGTGGTTAGTTGTGCCTCAATAACTGCGTCACCAGATCGTATTTTCTTCATGGCAATGCTCATACGTCTGGCTCTGGCATATTCAACAAATGTCATATCAAATCTTTTTTTAAATTGCCTTCGAGCTGTTGATGCATCAACAGATAAGGCTTCAAAATCACGCGTTTTCCATCTTTTTTCAGGGTTTTTTTCAATGGCTTCCACGAGAGTGCGGACTAAGTCAGAGACTTGGTTAGGGTGGGAGAGGGGGCGGCAACGCAGACACGGTCGGTAAGAGGCAAGCAGTGCTTCTTGAGCGGTATGATAGAATTCACAATTTTCAAATTTAGGTTTTCTAGCTGTACAAGTTGGACGACAAAACACTCCTGTTGTTTTAACGCCTACAAAAAAGATATTCTCATATTCAGTCTTTTTATTAATTAAGGCCTGATAAAATTCGTGTTTTGTTTCTACTGTTAGCATGTGCACTCTTACTTTATAAAAAGCTTAAATATGTTATTAATTATAACAAGTTCAGAAAAATCTGTGACCGGAATTGAGGCATTGATTTTTTATTTTCTAAAAATGAAAAATGGAGTGACGGGGTCACGCGAAGCCATACAACAGGCGAGCTTTTAGGTGGTCTACAGGCTGGTGTTTAGGTGTTTCTAGAAAATATTCTAATTGCCATTTTTGAGTTTTTTTGGCTTGCGTGCTTATGGCATTATCCCAAGGCGGGTAAACACGTATCGCTCTTTTTCCTCCCTTACCATTTTTTGATACGATTCCTTTTTCATATAAAACTGATTTTGGAAAGACAAACTGTCCGAGAAAATTTTCTTTCTCAACACTGACAACAAAATAATCAACTGAATCTGATAGATCAAAAGGCTGAATAGGTGACCTTCCAATTCTTTTCCACAGGGTTACAAATTGCCCTATTTTTATTGGAGTGATTTTTGCTACACGAAAGAGAATGGAAACACCATTTAAAGTAAAGGTACAAGCTCCATATTCAGAACTTTCCCTTTCAACTAACGGGGAAGAGAAATTAAATCCGCAGGGAGTATATACAAGACTTTGAATGGTAAGAAGGTCATTAGGCGTTGAGTCAGAATGATGCGAGCTGGTCATAATCTATACATTTTACTTGTACCTTACCTAATGAGCTAATTCAGCACGTTAAGTAAAATCTATTCATAATCACAAAAATCGTTAATTCGTTTTTAAATGCTTCACGATTTCAGAAGAAATTGTCTCTAGATCATCAGTCAGGCAAAAAAGATTTAAATCTTGGCCTTTTATAACAGCGTGATCAATTAAGTCTTTTGCTATCCATTCAACCATACCTTTCCAGAAATCTTTGCCAACAAGGTAGATAGGGACTATTTTGGCCTTTAGAGTTTGCATGTTTACTAAAACTTCAAAGAGTTCATCGAGAGTTCCAAAACCACCTGGAAATACGATGAATGCATCTGCCTTTTCAATAAATGCCATTTTGCGCAGGGAAAAAAATTGAAATCTGAAAAGGTTTTCTTGTTCGATGTAGGTGTTATTTTCTTGCTCAAAGGGGAGCATGATTCTAAACCCAACTGAAGTTCCAATACCTGCGTTAGCACCCTTATTACCTGCTTCCATAATACCTGGGCCACCGCCGGTGATAATCGATATGCCTTCTTTTGAAAGAGATGTCGCAATTTCTTCAGCTTGTTGGTAATAAATGTTGTTTTCATCTAGCCTTGCAGAGCCAAATATAACAACAAATTTACCCATGCTTTCTTTTATCTTATCAAGATACTCAAGTTCTAAGGATAATTTGTCAGTATTAATAAATTCTTCGATAGTAGTTTTTTCAATTATCATAACAGTCTCTTCTTAATCATAAGAACATATACCTATTGCTAGTAAACACTAGTAAGTCTTAATTTAAGATTAAGATTTCATCTTCGGATTACTTAAACCCGAAGATGAATGCAATAAAGATTAGGCCGCAGGGACTGTTAAAGGAGCATTTGCTGGATGTTCCGGAATACCAGATTCATGTGGTTTTTCAGCTGATTTTTCAGCGCTTTTACCTGATCCCTTTTCACTCGTTTCTGGTGCAGATTTTGCTTTATCCTCAGATTTAGCTTCAACCTTATCCTCAGATTCTAATTTTAAAGGGACAAAACGAGGTTCTCCATCACGGGTAACTAATAGCAAAATATTCTTACGTTTTGCTTTCTTAGCTTCTGCAACATAATCAGAGAACTCTTTTGGCGTGTTGATTTCTTTTTGATTCGCTTCAACAATCAAATCACCTTTCATAATGCCAATTTCAGCAGCTGTGCTACTTTGATCGACCTTTAGGACAAGAATGCCTTTTGCTTCTTTCGTTCCGCCACCAAAACGTTGTTTTAGTTCTGGAGAGAGAGGTGCTAATTGCATGCCTAAGACTTCAACAACCTTACTGCTTTCGGTCTTTTTGTCGTCGGTGATTTTTTCTTTTTGATCATTATCTTCAAATTCTGCAATGGTAACGTTTACAGTGAGTTCCTTGCCTTTGCGCCATAGTTTGACTTTAACAACTTTGTTAATCGGTGTTTCACCAACAATTCTAGATAAGCGACTACTTTCATTAACTTCTTTGCCATCAAATTCAGTAATCACATCGCCTGGCTCAATCTTGGCTTTCTCTGCAGGTCCTTTAGGACTTACACTGCCAACAATGGCACCACGAGTGCTACCAAGCCCTAGGCTTTCAGCAATATCTTCTGTTACAGGTTGAATTCTAACGCCGAGCCATCCACGTTTTGTTTTTCCAAACTCAATGAGCTGATTAATTGTTGCTTTTGCGACAGCTGATGGAATCGCAAAACCAATTCCAACGTTTCCACCACTTGGAGAAAAAATAGCCGTGTTAATACCAATGACTTTTCCTTCGGTATTCAATAAGCAGCCACCAGAATTTCCCATGTTGATTTGAGCGCTATGCTGAATGAAATCATCAACGTACTCACTAAGCTTACTGCGTGCACGTGTAACGATGTCACGACCCTTACTAGAAATTATTCCAGCAGTAACAGTGCTGCCAAGGCCAAATGGGTTGCCAATTGCAAGAACCCAGTTACCAACATTTGCTCCATCTGAATCACCCCATTCTAGGATAGGAAGTTGGCGTTTACTTTCTGGAAGGCTTTCTGTGTTCACCTTAAGAAGAGCTAAGTCTGTACGTTCATCATAAGCATGCACAGTCGCTTCTAATTCCGTTTTATCATTTAGAAAAATACTGATTTTTTTGGCATCTGCAATGACGTGATAATTTGTTACGATAAAAGCTGATTTCTTATCTGAGCCGATAATAAAACCAGACCCTAGCGATTGAACGCGACGTGGTTTATCAGCTTGGTCAAAGAATTCTTTGAAAAATTCTTCAAATGGAGAACCAGGAGCAAAACGAGGAATTTCTCCACCACGTTCACCAGCTTTACCTTCTATAACTTGAGTCGTAGCAACGTTTACAACAGCTGGTAGAGCTTTCTCTGCAACAGCTGAGAATCCTTTACTTATATCGAAAGTACCAATAGATGGAGCGCTTTGAACGATTTCAGTTTTTTTAGTTTCTGCATTTTTCTTTTCTATTTTTTCTGCTTCTTTAGCTGATAAGGAAGCTTGATCTGCAGATGGACGTTGCGCTCCAGCATGGAGGGGTAAACTGTAAATACAAACAGCCAACAAAAAAAGCTGGTGTGTTACGATTTTCTTCACTAAAGACGCCATTCAAAACTCCGTTTCAAATAAAAATAACTCTGTAATATTACTATAGAAAAAAACTATCGATGTTAGTTCCTAGCTGATTGAATTTTAGGTGCATGAGTGAAAAGTCTAAATAAATCACTATCCGTTGACAAGACCAAAGAAGTTTCTGCACCTAAAGACTCACGATAAGTTTCCATTGTACGATAAAAGCCGTAGAACTCTGGATCTTTGCCGAATGTTTCAGCGGCAATTTTCATTGCAGCTCCGTCACCTTCACCTCGCAAGATCTGTGATTTCTTTTGAGCTTCTGCTAAAAGTACTGTGCGATCACGTTCTGCGCGAGAGCGTATTCCTTGAGCAGTTTCAGCACCTTTTGCGCGGTTTTCTTTTGCAATTCTATCTAGCTCTGAATTCATTTTTGCAAAAACGGCATTGCGGTTTTCTGGCGGCAGCTCTGTTCGAATAATTCGAACATCAACAATTTCAATCCCCAAAGGCTTTGCGGATATTTTTACTTCTTCTTCAATGAGTTTCATTATTTTTGAGCGCTCTTCCGTTAAAAGATTACGAAGAGGAGTCTTACCAATTACATTTCTAACAACGCTGTTAATCATTGTTTCCAAACGCATGCGGGCGCCTGACTCTGCTGCTGGTTGAACACTTTGGAAAAATAATAACGGATTGCTGATGCGATAGCGTGTGTAGGTATCAACAATTAAGCGCTTTCTATCACCTGTGTTAATGAGAATAGGAGGAAGATCATAATCAAGGACACGCTTTTCATAATAGATAACTTCCTGGATGAAAGGGATCTTAATTTTTAGTCCAGGCGCGTCATGTACCTTTTTAAGTTCACCGAATTGCAAAACAATAGCTTGTTTTGTTTGTTCAACAGTAAACAGAGATGTGCTAAGCCCTATGGTTAATAAAGCAGCGGAAACTATTAATAGAATTGGTAGATTTTTAGTCATTTTTCTTGTTTCCTTGCGCCGTATCATTGTTTGTTGATGCCTGCGGAAGACTGAAATAAGGAACTATCCCTGGTGCAGACTTAGCATCAATAATGGTTTTGCGAACACGACCTAAGACAGTTTGCATTGTCTCTAGGTAGTAACGTTTAATTGTTACCTCACGATTCAACTGATAAGAGGTGAATATGGCATTAAATCTTGATGCTTCACCTTCTGCTTGGGCAATAATTTGTTGTTTATATGCCTCTGCATCCTGAACAATTTGCTCTGCTTCACCACGTGCGCGTGGGATGATATCGTTATGATAAGCCTCTGCTTCATTATTTAATCTTTCAGCATCAACGAGAGATGCTTGAACATCGTTAAACTTATCAATAACTTGACTTGGCGGCTCGACTCTTTGCAGCTGGAAGTTCACAATGGATATTCCCATTTTGTATTGATCCAGAATCTTTTGCAAAAGGTCCATTGCTTTGGTAGCAATATCTTCGCGTCCTTCAGTTAAGACATGTCTTGCAATATTCTGGCCGATAACTTCACGGATTGAGCTTTCACCCGCAATGCGAATGGTGGAATCTGGATCACGAGCGGTAAACAAATATTCACTAATATCTTTAATCTTCCATAGGATGATGTAATTAATGTGAACCATGTTTTCATCGCCAGTAAGAATTAAGGTTTGCTCTCCCTCATTATTACTGCGGTTACTATCAACTTTTAGACCCCCATCAATTCGATTTTCTACGGCGACTTTGCGCACAATCACGGTTTCAATTGGGGTAGGTAGGTGATAACGCAATCCAGTGCCAGTGATATCAACCTTTTTTCCAAATCTTAAAACAACACCAACAGAACCTTCTTCCACTCGATAAAAACCAGAAGATAGCCAGATGCCAAGCGAAACAATGAGAAGAACAATAAGACCTAGTGTACCAGCGCGTTTATTGTCGCCGTTACCACTGCTTCCTCCTGAAGATATATCTTTTAAGCGTTTTTGAAATTTCTCAATAAGATCATCAATTCCATTGGTATTATTATTGTTGTTGCTGCCAGCTTTGCGTGCACCCCACGGATTTTGAGGATTATTTTCTCCTCGGTGGACTCCTGCTGACTCAGGCTTAGTAACCTTCTCTTTTTTTTTGTCGTTGTTATCTGTTGTGCCATTGGTTTCCCAAGGACCGCCGTCGCCATTCTGATCTTTCCAGGACATTAATTATTCTACCTTTGAGGAGACTAATGATAATTTGCATTTATGTTAAACACTATATATCAATGTATTGACCGCCACAATCCTATACCTCTCTTAAATGAAGATATTGATTTTTTAATGAATGGAGTCTTTTCGTGAATCTTGAGCAAGTTGTAAATGCATTAATAGCAGAGAATACTCCTAAAGATGGAGCTGCTCCAGTGTCGATTATTAACATTCAAAAGCAAGACGGGAATGTGCAGATTATTTTAGAAGCAAAGCTGACTCAAGCTGATGTTCTCTCAAAAGTTCAACAACAGATCGAAAAAGAAATTGCTAAAATCCCTGGCATTAGTTCTGTTAAAGTGGCTTTGACTTCACATCGTCAACAAGCTCCTTTGAAAAAATTAAGTTTACCTGGTGTTAACGCTATTGTTGCTGTTGCATCAGGAAAAGGTGGAGTTGGAAAATCAACAACAGCTTTAAATTTAGCTTTAGCGCTCTCTAAATTGGGGCATAAGATTGGTCTCTTAGATGCAGATATTTATGGGCCCTCAATGCCTAGAATGCTTGGAATTAATGAGAAACCTGCCGTAAATCAAAACAAAAAGCTCATTCCACTGGATCGATATGGTCTTAAGGTTATGTCCATTGGCTTTATGGTTCCTGAAGATTCTCCAATGATTTGGCGAGGTCCAATGGTGCAAAGCGCTCTCCAGCAGATGTTGCATGATGTGGCATGGACACAAGATAATGAATATCTTGATTTATTAATTGTTGATATGCCTCCAGGGACAGGGGATGCTCAATTGACGTTAGCTCAGCAAGTTTCTTTAACAGGTGCTGTTATTGTTTCAACACCTCAAGATATTGCTTTGATTGATGCTCGCAAAGGCTTGAATATGTTTCATCGGGTTAATGTTCCAATTCTAGGAATAATCGAAAACATGAGCTTTTTCTGTTGTCCCAAATGTGGAGAAGTTTCTGAAATTTTTAGCCATGGCGGTGCGTTGAGAGAATCTGAGAGCCTAGGAGTTCCTTTTCTTGGTGAAGTTCCTATCGATTTGAAGATTCGCCTGGGGGCAGATCAAGGGACATCCGTTGTAATTGATGACCCTCAATCTAAATCTGCTCTTATTTACAATCAAATTGCCCTTAATGTATGGAAAGAGCTTCAAAAGGTGAATCAGTGTACACCCAGTATTTTAGTTAGTTAGTATTTTACAGTTATTGCGTCTTATTGCACTGTTAAGCATTTCTTTTTGTTCTTGGGTTAGTATTTTATACTCTGCTTTGATGCGTATAAGAGGAGGGCAGGGATTATGGGGTCTTCCCATGTTTTCAAAAACACCGCTAAGGCCAATTAAGCAATCAACTGCTCTCGATGGCTTAGGTTTGCTATCAAGTATTTCTTGGAATTCTTTGCGAGCATCGTCATATTTTTTCTGCTGGAAGTAGCTATAAGCTAACCAAAAACGAGCATTTTCTGCTAACTGATCTTTCTTATAGGTTTCTAAGAAATATATAAAAGCTTTTTCTGATTCAGAAAACTGTCCCTTATTGTACAAAGAAATTGCTTGATCATACTGTGACTGCGCATTTCCAGCTGATATGCTAGGGGCATTCTGTGATGCTTTTACAGTTGCAGTTTCTTCTGCAGAAAGAGGCGTGGAGGGAGGTGAAGCTGTGTCATGAGCATGCTTTTCTTTGAGCTCTGCGATTTCTTTTTTGTTTTCTTCTACTGTGCGTGTGAGTTCTTGAACGTGCTGCATAAGAGACTCTAGTGTAGCCTGTTCTTGCGGCGAGGTTGCTTTGTTTTGAGCGCTGGAGGCTTGTTCTTCTTTTCTGCGTTGCGCTTCTTCTAGCTGTTCTGTGAGTCTTTCAATCTCAACTTCTAAGTCTTGCTCCTCAGCTTTTAAAGGGGTGACCATAATAGCGATTAGTATAATTAGAAAAATAGAAAATTTTTCCAAGCTTATTTTAACTTTAACCATGATTCCCTCTTTAATAATATCTATACATCTCATAAAAGGTATAGATCATAAAAAACCCACTGAATAAAATTATCCAGTGGGTTCTTTTTAACCGATTTTACAAGACTAAATCAAAAGATTTAATCGAGACCTGTAAAATTTAGTTGATAACAGTGATAGCTGTACGGTTTTGTGCGTGAGCTTCTTCTGTGTTTCCAACAACTTCTAGGTGATCTTTACCATAAGAAATTGTCTTCAAGCGAGCAGCATCAATACCGAAGCCTTCAAGAGCTTTTTTCGCTGCGTTAGCACGACGTTCACCCAAAGCTAGGTTATATTCACGTGTACCACGTACGTCAGTTTTTCCTTCAACTGTTGCATGAGTATTTGCATAAGTCTTCAACCAACCAGCTTGTGTTTCTAGAGTTTTCTTTGCATCGTTAGAAACAGTTGACTTGTCATAACCGAAGAATACGCGGTCTTTAATCTGCTGTTTGAAATCTTCTGGAGTTCCAGGAGCAGCAGCTTGTCCAACGTTTACGTTCTGTGAATCTGTAGTTTCGCAAGCTACAAGCAATAAGCTTGAGAGTGCAATAGTGAGAATTTTGTTACGCATTTTTAAATCCTATGTTTTAAGTTATATAGATGATATAAACCATAAAAAAGTTAACAAACTATTACAAACAATAAAATAACAAACTTATAAGTTTCTGCGGAATTCTTTTGAAGTGTAGAGGAAATGCCACAGATGGGGAAGTTTGACAAAATATCTTTCTTTTAAGTTTCTAACTATTAAAGGTACTACATCTATGTATAATGTTCTTGCATAAGAAGAGTCTAGTAAATTTTGAGATAATCTTAAAATAATTTTGAGAAATATTTACACTGTGTCTTTTATACCTATGTGAGATGAAGATCTTCATCTCACATAGGTATAAGACAAACATTATTTATCTTAATCAGGAGAATTTTTTAGTGGAGACCATGCACAGTCGGAAGCATCTTTTGGCGTTTTAATAGGGCGCATGTTGCGACCGGTTAAATCAACAAAAAATAGTCGACTCGTGCCACCAAGTCCATTCCGGCTAGGTGTTGTTTCTTTAGTAAACATTAAGTAACGCCCATTACTTGCCCAAACAGGGCCTTCAACTAAAAAGCCATCTGCAATTAAACGCTCACCACTGCCATCAGGTGCCATGACACCAATGTAAAACTTACCGCCTGTTTGTTTGGTAAAGGCAATTAGATCTCCGCGTGGTGACCAGACTGGTTGAGAGTATTTTCCATTGCCAAAGCTGATGCGTTTTACATCTCCACCATTTTTATCCATTACGTAAACTTGTGATGTACCACTGCGATCGGAGTTAAATACAATTTTTGAGCCATCTGGTGAGTAGCAAGGAGATGTATCAATCCATAAGTGTTGGGTAAGAAGTGTCGGTTTTCCAGAGGGCAGAGGTTGTGTGTAAATGGCAGTTGTTCCGTTTTTTGCCAAGCTCATGATGATAGATTTTCCATCCGGAGAAAAATGAGGTGCAAACGTCATGCCTTCAAAATTCCCGAGTAAGGTTTTTTTACCTGTTTGTAGGTTCATCGTATAAACATGGGCTGTGTTTTTAATAAAAGCTAAGTAAGCAATTTCCTGCTTGGAAGGGGAGTAACGAGGCGTTAAAACCAAATTTTTTCCATCAGTTAAATATTTTAAATTTTCCCCATCTAAATCCATAATAGCAAGTTTTTTAATTCTGCCTTTTCCTTGGGGGCCAGACTCATCGATAAAGACAACTTGAGTGTCAAAATATCCAGCTTCCCCGGTGACGCGTTTGTATACAGCATCTGAAATCATGTGAGCGATTTTACGCCATTTAACTTGCTCACCTGAAAAGGAAAGACCGAGCATTTGCGTTCCACTGAAGACATCAAATAAGCGGAAGTTAATTTTAATTTTTCCACCACTCTCTTGCGTTATATTACCCGTTAAAAGAAACGGAGCTTTAAGAACGCGCCAATCTGCGAAACGAGGACCGTGCTGTAGAGAAGCGGAATCCTGTACATATGCACCTTTGTTGATAAGAGAAAATAATCCTGAACTTTCTAGGTCATTGCTAATGACCGTAGCCATGTTGTCTCCAACACTATCCAGATTTCCTGCTCCAAAAAAGCTAGGGATCGCAATCGGAGTAGCGGCAACCTGACCTTGGGTAATTTCGATCTTCAATCTAGCAAAAACAGGATTTGTTAGAGAAAAAATAAAGGCAAATAAGAAAATTTTTTTTAAAGTCACTTAAAACATATCCTTAGGGTTAAAGGTCATCGTAAAGCTTTTCCACTTCTCATACTTATCTTTTGGTATGGGGAGAGGATTACACCTTGGGTCTAATACAGCACGTCTTGCACTCTCGGCGGCGGATTGGAAGTATTGGTCTTGATTCATGCGACCTTTATCAACAATCTCAGCACTACTAACAGTGCCATCAGGCGCAACATCGATATCCATTTCAACTACTAAGTCTTTGGCGCCACGAGCCCCGATGGGGACGCTCCAGCATTTGTAAATTGTTTGTCGTATCGCATCAATTTCAGAAGCTGTAGCAACTTCGCTCACGGCAGATACTCTTGCACCATCTTTTGAATCTGCTTTAATGTCACTGTCTTCAACTTCTTTAAATAAGTCATTTATAGAAGCAGATTTTTTCTTTTTATCGGGCTTTTTATCACTTTTTTTCGAATTTTTATTCTTCTTGTCGAGATTGATTTCTGCCTTTTTTGAATCATTCTTTTTGTCTTTTTTCTCTGGCTTTTCAGATTTTTTTGGCTCTGGTTTTTTCTTTTCTGGTTTTGGTGGAATTGGGTCTTTTTTAGGTTTCACAGGCTCAGGGATAGGCTCTTCTTTTTTTTCTTCTTTTGCAGGTGGCTCATTATTCTCAGGCGTTGATTTTTCTTCTACTGGTTCTGGTTCATTAGCCGGAGGTTCAACTGGAGGCGGCGCATCTTCTGGCTTTGGTTCAGGAGTAGGCTCTTCCTTCTTTGTGGTTTCTGGTGCTAATTTCGGAGCAGCAGTTTGATCAGAAATTTGCACGAAGTCAATCAGAACCATCGGTTGATCTAGAGCTGTTTTTTTAAAAGGATTATTAATCCCAAAGCTAAACAATAACAGAACAGCAAGATGTAGAATTGCCGAGAAAATTGCTTCACGCTTCATATAAACTAATTTACCTTAGGCTGACGTTGTGCAGGGAGAACAGGTTTTGCCGGCGCAATTTTGATGGGAGAAGGAGTTGTTTGCGCTGGTTTTTGTGCGGATTTAGGAGAAGAAGGAGGGGTTTTTGCTGGTTTCTTAACCTCATGCGGGATTAAGACTTTTGGATTTTTTGCCCCTACAGCTAACTCAGCAATTAATGAAACACGGTTAAACCCTGCAGATGCAACGGCTCCCATAACTTCCATTATCTTTCCATAAGGAAGGCCTTTGTCGCCTCGGACGTAGATTTTGGCATCAGGATTGCTTCCTGTAATTGCTAATAACCGTCCAATTAATTGATCAAATTCCATCTCAGTCTCTTGTAAGAACACTCGGGAGTTAGCATCAATTGAGATAACGAGAGGTTCAACTTGATCGTTCATCTTTGCGGCTTGTGTTTTTGGCAAATCCACAGGCACACCTACCGTTAACATCGGCGCTGTCACCATGAAAACGACAAGTAAAACCAACATAACATCGACTAAAGGTGTGACGTTGATATCGCTGGATGGTCTGAACGTGCGACGTCTTCTTCCGCGCGTTGATCCTGATGAGTTGATTGATGCGCCCATATTTAGACCTGTTCTTCTAATTGCCGTGAAATAATTGAACCAAATTCACTTGCAAAAGCATCAAGGCGGTTTGCATAACGATTCAAATCACTGGAAATCTTGTTATAAGCAATAGCTGCTGGAATAGCTGCAACGAGACCAATTGCTGTTGCAAATAAGGCCTCAGCAATTCCAGGTGCAACAACCGCTAAGTTCGTGTTTTGCTGAGCGGCAATGGATTCAAAACTATGCATGATTCCAAGAACTGTTCCGAATAATCCAACGATCATACCGTTTGAACCTAAAGAAGCTAGAAAACCCATATGACGTTCAAGTCTTTCCATTTCACGTCCAATGGTAACCTGCATGACTCTATCAATTCTTTGTTCTAAGGTGCCTCTAAGCTCAGTTGAACGGATGACTCCTTTTGTAATTGATCGCCGCCATTCTCTCATGGCGGAGCAAAAAATTGAAGAGAGCGGATCAAGAGGGCGATTATTGATACGGTCGTATAATTCGTCCAAGGATCCACCTGACCAAAAAGATTCTTCAAATTGCTCTGCAGAGGAATATAGCTTATGCAGGCGCACGATTTTTTGAAAAATAATTGTCCATGACCAAAATGAAGCAACGATCAGACCAACCATTACAAGCTGGACAATAAGCTCAGCTTCCCAAAACAATCCCCACATCGATGATCCATGCGCGGCTGGAGCTTGATTGGCAATTTCACCGCCAACAACGGCAAGGTGATTGGAAGCTGTTTGTAGGGTTGTTGAATCCATAATTAACCTAAATCTAATTTGTTTGCAGATGCTGACAAAGTAAATCTCTGACAGCTGTTGGAATACGAAGCGGCTTGTGATCCTGAAGATTGATACAAGCTAATTTTATTACTACATCTACCAGTAAAGTTGTGCCTTTGACAATACGCTGGTTGAGTATAACGGTAGCTCCTGTAATATTCGTAATAAATGTTTCTACCATGAGGTTATCCCCAAGATGAGCTGGTAAACAATAGTTAATTGAGCAAAACTTAACAACAAACATTATTTTATCAGCAGATATTAGCTGTGCATGATCAAAACCAAGTTGAGAGAACATTATAGTTCTGGCTCTCTCTGCATATTTAAGGTAATTAGCATGGTAAACGATACCGCCAGAATCTGTGTCTTCTAAGTAAATGTGAACAGGAAAAGCAAAGGGGTGAAAATTGACATTATCGGTGAAGTCTTTATTAAAAATTTTGATCATTGTCTTGTTGGGTGCTGCCTGTAAAACCTGTTTCTTTTCTGAAAAAACGAGTAAGCCTTCTGATAAATCTAAACTTTACTTTGTCACTAGTTTTACAATTTTACAAGACCTGGTGCAAAAAGTAGCTGGTTCTCATTTAGGCGGGCGCATTGAGGTCAACACGATCGTAAAGATCAATGCAGATCCTCACACGTATCAACCCACTCCCCACGATTCAAAACTTATTGCAAGTGCAGATGCAGTTTTTATTAATGGTCTGGGTTTTGAGGGATGGATTGATCGTTTAATTTGTGGTTCTGGTTTTAAGGGGCCTATTTATACAGTTTCTAAAAAAGTTGATCCTCGTATTTTAGCATCTAACGTAAATCTAATTGATCCGCATGCGTGGCATAGTGTTAAGAACGTTATTCTTTATACCCAGGAAATTGTGCGAGCCTTTATAGAAATTGATCCAGAATTTGCAAAGGACTATCAACGTAATGGAAATGCGTTGATCAAGAAATTACAAGAACTGGATGTTTTTGTTACAAAATTATTTGCAAAGATTCCAAGTAATGAACGCCAGGTCGTCACGACTCATGATGCTTTTTGGTATTTTGGGATGGATTATGGAATTAAATTTTTATCACCAGTTGGTATTAGCACAGAGGCGCAAGCATCAGCTGCAGTGGTGGGGGAGCTTATTAATCTTATAAGAAATAATAAGATAAAAGCTGTTTTTATTGAGAATTTAGCGAATCCACGTTTGATTGAACAAATTGCGATGGAAGCAAATGTGAAGGTTGGTGGAATTCTTTATGCTGACTCTCTGTCATTACCAACAGAGGTTGCTGGAGATTATTTTTCTATGATTAGGCACAATGCTCAAACTATCTGTCAGTCTCTTCATTCGTAACAGGTGTTGGTTTTGGCTGCTCGTCTTCATCTTTTCTTTGTCTTTGTTGTTGCTTGCGCTTCAATAAATTTGCCTTGAGAGCTGAGCTTAATCTGTCTAAGCGTTCACTTTTTGTAACTTTTTTCTCTGTCATAGTTATGGTTCTTTGTTGTTGATTTTAAGAGAGTATACTATGCTTTTTTGAGATCCTGGGGTCAAGTCCTGACGAGCTAAAACAAAAAAATCAAGCTTAGACATTGAACCGAGGGGATAAGAAATTTGCACACTAAAGATTTTGTAGGAAACGTAATGAAACACTATCTAGATATTTTTCTAAGCTATTGCAAATCTTACGGTCGGATTCTTTTCTTTTCTGGGGTTGCGGCTGTTCTTTTGATCAGCTTTGTAAGTGGCATCATTTCTAGGCAGTCTGAAGAACCGTTTATTAAAGTTGTTTATCGTGAGCCTGCAAATATTTTTACCATTATGGATAAGACAAGCTTATGGAACAAAGTATACTGCAACAAAGTGTATAATGATTACTGGATCGATAAAATTGGTCTAACAAAAGCAGACCAAAGCATTTTCAAAAAATACAAAAAGCTTCGTGACAAATATTTTCCAATAAAGGATCCCGAAGGTCCGATTAATCTATTTGTATCGATAGAATTTTATGACAGAGATGTGATAGGTCATGCTTTTTATGAAGCCGAAACCATGGAAGAGGCATATTCTAAACTTTCGACTTTTATGACAAAAGAGGAGGTAAAATTTCTTCGAGAATTTTATGCGCAATTTGAAAAAAGATACGCTCCACTTTTAGAAGAAAGTAAGAAATTAAGCGCCCTTCCAAAAATCTTTATGGCTGATCTTAATAATAAAGAACTTGATAAGTATCTTAAGAAAGTTGCACGATTTTATAACTCTCGTTTAGGTAAGAAGTATACGGTTTTGTATACTTGGTTTCCTCTAGAAAACCAAAGCGCAGCTTTTCCGGAGGGTGAATTTATGATAATGCAATGTTCGCCAAATATGCCTATCGATAGAATACCTGGAGCTGATATCGTTGTGCATGAAATTATTCACACCATTTCAGTGCATCAACCTTTAGAGCAAAAATTGCAGTTATCAGAAATATTTTTGAGAAAATTTAAAGGTTTAGATAAGTTTCCTGGTTATGATCGATTAAGAATCCTTGAGGAACCTTTAGCTGTTGTTTTTGGTCAAGCTTTATATCTAAAGAAATTTAAACCGGAGCTTTATCAAAAAGAGAAATATCAAATGATTTGGTATAATTATCCTTGGGTTAGTACTATGGCGCAACTTTTGGAACCTATATTAGAAGAGGCTTTTGATAGAGGAGATGTTCTCAGTCCAGATTTGATAGAGATAATGTCTGATATGGCAAAACCGCTTTATCAAATTTCGATCAATCCTAATCAGATGAGTGTGTCTTGATGTTGCGTTGAATAGTGGGTTAAAGTCTTTGCTTTTTAGCTAACTAGTTCTGTCCATATAAAAAAGATCTTAGAAGAATGTTGTGTGATATTAGTAGGGCCGTAGAACTACTTTTCACTTAAATGAATGCCAACTTTCTTGTTTATGCAATGATGTTACGCTTTTCTCTGACCCAGGAAAAAAAGCCGGATCATCAAACAATGAGTTGTATGATGAATAGCGTGATGAACCTAAAATAGGGCTGCCAGCTTCAACATCTGGTTCATTCATACGAATTGTCGTTGCTGCTTGTCGTAATTCATGAGCTGAAGTATCGCTTCCACTGTTCAGAAATGATTCGAATGATCTGAATGATGGGTAGGAATATAAACTGCTGTTGTCAGATTCAATGTCTAACTCAACGGCTGCAACTCTATTGTTAAATATTCTATTCTCAAAGAAGGGCGATAACCATGATGTAACTTTGCGTGCCATGTACACAATGAATGGTATTGCTGTGCAAGCCACCAATATTCCAATAAATATGTAGGTAGTATTAGATATGGAAGATTGTGTGGGGGCAGAGGTGGGTTTTGTAATCGGTTGCTGTGGTTGAGCAGGTGCAGGTGAGGTGGTAATGTTTTGGGTTGGCGTAGTAGTCGGTAGTTGACTCGGTGTGTGAGTGGGCGTTGTTGAGTGAGTGCTTGGAGTGCCAGAAACTAAACTGGGTGAGAAAGTTGGAGAAGGCACGGGATGATCGGTTGAATCAACTGTTGGCACAATGGTTGCACTAATTGAAGGTTCTGGTGAAGGATTTTTGCTGGGTTGATTCACTAATGTTGGTGTATTCGTCGATGGAAGCACTGTTGGAGAAAATGACGCAGTAGGAGTACTTGTTGGGATGCTAGTTGGGCTCGATGAAGGTATTTCAATAGGGAGCGCTGTAGGCTGTTCCGTTGGCATGACTGATGGTTGTGTATAAGTTATGGATGATGCGGAATAGCTAGCGATGTCTCGTGCATTGGACCAAACGTCCGATGGACCTGCTGACAGGACTGTTTTACGAACCAAAATATAATCTAAACGGGCCTTTAAGCTATCTAGAATATTCTTTTCTAAAGTGAGTCCCGAAGGGAGTTTTTTGGGGAGAAAAGTATCCATATCCACAGATATAATGTCGGTTTGATCCCCGAGGCTAAATACAAGTTCCAGATCATTTGTTATCGACTGCCCCAAGAGCGATTGGCTAAAAATATCTTCTGAATTCGAGCTGCTGATCTGAATGGCGTCATAAGGAGTGCCTGCATGGTCATCCATTTTAATAAGAATTAACGTGGATTTGTTTGTTTGTGAACCTAAGCCTGTCGCATCACCCATTGCATATAAAACATTATTCTGGATGAGCATCTTTTTGATCAGGCTATTTTCTCCACCCAGGAACGAATAAGCCCAGTTGCCAAAGCAAGCAATCAGCGCTTTTGTATTTCCAGTATCTGTTTGAAGCGAGGTTCCTCCAAAAATTAAGCCGCCAAAGTCTGACTCAATGATTAAAGCATTTGCTGTATTCAGTAGAGTCGATGGTGTGTAAAACATTGTTAATGAGTAACTTGAGGTGATAGAGCAATCTGTGTCCAGACCAATAGCCAGTATTTTATGGTCAGCGTAGCCTATCATATAAGTCCTGATCATATCACGAAACACAATAGAATCAACATCTGTGAACGTTCCTTGAGCCGGAATTGTTTTTTCGCATACGAGATCGCCTGAGGCTTTATTAAATATTGCAGCAACAGGCAAGTTCAATGCGTTAGAGCTGATGGCCGTGATTTGATTGCTATCTGGATTAAAATTGATTGCAGACAGTTTATTGTGAAGAGAAACCTTACCCCATTTGAATTGCTGGCGGTTAAAGTCGGTACATACCAACGCGGCAGAGGGATCGCTCTGATTGTTTAATTGACCAGACAAAAGAACCTCATTATCTATCGCGGAGATTATATTCGTTGTATTCCATGGCAATTGTTCTGTTGGTAGTTGTTGACCATTCCAATTGGAGAAACGACGACATTGCTGTCCACCACAGAGAGTTATCTCATTGGTTGTGATTGCAGCCGTACTGGTCAAACTTGTCCAAGGCGTGAGAATAGAAGACCAGTTACCGGGGGTGGTGGGTTCTAGCGTGGGTAATGTGCTGGGTGAATAACTCGGACTGGGCGATGGAGGATACATGGGGCTACGCGTATGCATGGTTGGCGAATGAGAAGGATGAGCTGAAGGTGAGCTAGTTGGCTGCTTCGTTGGCTGTCTTGACGGTTGCATACTTGGAGTGCTGCTTGGCTGTACAGTTGGTTGTTTTGACGGTTGCATGCTTGGGATGTTTGTTGGTTGTGTGGATGGATGATTCAATGGTTGCACACTTGGAGCGCTCGTTGGCTGTGTAGACGGTTGTACTGTTGGCAGATTAGAAGGCTGCAAGGTGGGAGTGCTCGTTGGCTGTCTGGTTGGTCGACGTGACGGTTTCACACTTGGAGCACTGCTTGGTTGTGTAGTTGGTTGTTCTGACGGTTGTGCACTAGGTTGTGTCGTTGGCTGATTTGAAGGCTGCAGAGTGGGAGTGCGCGTTGGTTGTCTGGTTGGGTGACCTGAAGGTTTCACACTTGGAGCACTGCTTGGTTGTGTAGTTGGCTGCTCTGACGGTTTTTCACTAGGTTGTACCGTTGGCAGATTTGAAGGCTGCCGGGTGGGAGAGCTGCTTGGCTGTGTAGTTGGTTGTTCTGACGATTGTGCACTAGGTTGTGTCGTTGGCAGATTTGAAGGCTGCACAGTGGGTCTGTGTGTTGGCTGTCTGGTTGGTCGACTTGACGGTTGCATACTTGGAGCGCTTGTTGGCTGTCTTGATGGTTGCCGGGTGGGAGAGCTGCTTGGCTGTGTAGTTGGCAGATTTGAAGGCTGCAGAGTGAGAGTACTCGTTGGCTGTCTGGTTGGTCGACCTGACGGTTGCATAGTTGGAGTGCTGCTTGGTTGTGTCGTTGGTTGCTCACTTGGGTTGCTTGTTGGCTGCTCTGACGGTTTTTTACTAGGTTGTACCGTTGGCAGATTAGAAGGCTGCAGAGTGGGAGTGCTCGTGGGTTGTCTGGTTGGTCGACCTGACGGTTGCATACTTGGAGTGCTGCTTGGTTGTGTCGTTGGTTGCTCACTTGGGTTGCTTGTTGGTTGCTCTGACGGTTTTTCATTAGGTTGTACCGTTGGCAGATTAGAAGGCTGCAGAGTGAGAGTACTCGTTGGCTGTCTGGTTGGTCGACCTGACGGTTGCATACTTGGAGTGCTGCTTGGTTGTGTCGTTGGTTGCTTCGATGGTTGCTCACTTGGGTTGCTTGTTGGTTGTTCTGACGGTTTTTCACTAGGTTGTACCGTTGGCAGATTTGAAGGCTGCCGGGTGGGAGAGCTGCTTGGCTGTGTAGTTGGTTGTTCTGA
>CANFPP010000005.1 GCA_947449005.1 Holosporales bacterium
CATCCCAACCCACTTGAACCTCAAAAATTCAAGAAACGCAGCAGACACTTTTTCCCATGGACTTCAACTGAAAGATCCGAGGGATCTAAAAAATACAAAAGTTTATCGAAAAGAAAAAAACGTAAAATATAAATAATAGTGAAAATAAAGAAAAACCAGCCGCCGTCATGGCGAGCACCAAAGGTGCGTGGCCATCCAGTTAAACAATTGATTAGTTTCATTGTTTTTCAATGCTGTAGGTAGAGACTTGTCTCATAAGAGTTAATTTTCTGGATGGCCACGCACCTATAGTGCTCGCCATGACGACGGAGGGAATGTGATTTATACTTTAAAGACTTGTTTAATACTTTGTTTTTACTTTGAGCAATCAATGCAGTAAAAGGTGGAGCGTCCTGCTTGTACGACTCTTGTGATAGAACCTTTACAGGAATCATTGAGGCACTGTTTTCCTTCACGTCCATAAGCATTAAATTGATGTTGAAAATAACCAAGTTCACCATTGGGCTGTGAATAGTCCTTTAAGGTTGAGCCGCCTGCAGTAATTGCTTTTTTCAAAACGCAGAGAATGTTTTCTAATAACTTATCCCATTGCTTTAAAGAAAGAGTATTGGCTTCTCTGAAGGGAGAGAGGTTCGTCAACCATAAAGCCTCACACACATAAATATTCCCCAAGCCCACAATGATAGTTTGGTCAAGGAGGACAGATTTGAGGGGGCGCTTGTTTGTTGCCAAAGCTTTATGTAAAAACTCAGGCGTTAACACAGCATCAAAGGGGTCTATACCAAGATCTGCAAATAATCGATGTTGATTTAATTTGCTCGTTACAACCAAATCCATCAATCCAAAACGTCTGGGGTCGTTATAAACAAAATGACAGTCTTGTTGAGTTGTCCAGACCACATGGTCATGCTTGTTGCTGACCTCTTCATTGATGCGTATCCGACCAGACATTCCCAGGTGGATTACCCACGTTAATTCATTATCAAGGTGGAGGAGAATATATTTAGCGCGGCGCTCAATTTTAAGGACTCTTGCTGTTTCTAATCTTTCTTTAAAGAGGGGTGGGAAAGGATATCGAAGGTTATCACGATTAGTTTGCACATTTTGAATAATGTTATTTTCTAAAAAAGGCCTAAGTCCATGGCAAACGGTTTCAATCTCTGGAAGTTCTGGCATAAGAAAATTCCTTAGTTAGGATGGTATAACTATTTAAAATAATGTATATTTGTATTATACATAAATAACAACTCATTCATTAAAAGAAAACCTAATTGGATAAATCTACAAACTTTGGCTTTGAAACAGTAAGCTTTGCGGAAAAGAAAGAAAAAGTCCGCGAAGTTTTTACAAGTGTAGCCTCTCAATATGATCTCATGAACGATTTAATGAGCTTGGGAGTTCATCGCTTGTGGAAGGCCGCAATGATTAAAGCGCTACCTTTAAAAGCAAAGGATCGAGTGCTTGATGTTGCTGGTGGAACTGGCGATATAGCTTTGGGAATTCTAAAGAGTTATCCCTATCTTGATCTTGATATTACGATTTGTGATCTTACCCCTGAAATGGTTAACAAAGGGAGAGATCGTGCAATCAATAAAGGAATACTTAAAGGTTTGCACTGGAGTTGTGGCAATGCCGAATGTCTTCCTGTTGCTGATCAGTCGTTTGATTTGTATACAATCGCTTTTGGTTTGCGTAATGTCGCGGATATCGATGCTGCATTGACTGAGGCGGTGAGGGTTTTAAAGCCAGGGGGAAAATTTTTCTGCTTGGAATTTAGTAAACCCATCATAACAGGATTAGGCAGAGTCTATGACTGGTATTCTTTCAGCCTCTTGCCTGTGCTCGGAGAATTGGTTGCAAAAGATCGCGCGGCTTATCAATATCTCGTTGAAAGTATTCGGCGTTTTCCAGACCAAGAATTACTCGCGGATAAAATGAAGCAAGCTGGCTTTGTTGATATTCAATGGAAAAATTTATCGGGTGGAATCGTTGCGCTCCATTCTGCATCTACAACAAAGGGTTAGTGTAATAAAATGTCTTCAATAACTATCTCCATCCAACAATTTCCTCATGCTCACGATCTCCCTTTGCCCCACTATGGCACGGAGCAAAGTGCTGGGCTTGACCTTTCTGCTGCTATCGAAGCTGATGTTGTTCTAAGTCCTGGAAAAAGATTATGTGTGCCTACGGGCATTGCAATTTCTTTGCCTAATGGATTTGAGGCCCAGATTCGTTCTCGCTCAGGACTGGCTTTTAAAAATGGCGTGATTGTTCTGAATGCGCCTGGAACGATTGATGCAGATTATCGTGGTGAAATTCTTGTGATGCTTATTAATCATGGCGATGAGGATTTTATCATTAATCGCGGCATGAGAATTGCTCAAATGGTAATCGCAGAGTATGCTAAGGTTGAGTGGTCTAAGCAAACAAATCTTGATACAACAGAGCGCGGAGAAAATGGATTTGGTTCAACAGGTGTTCAAAAAATTGCTTAAATTTCTTGTCGCTTTTTCTTATTTAATAACTTGTACTGCTATTGCACATGCTCCCCCTGTGACGAATGCTTTGCCGCTTCCTCGCTTTGCTTCTCTGCGTTCAAAAAGTGTTCATATGCATGTCGGGCCCGGAAATAACTATCCAATCGATTGGAAGTTTATCCGTCAAGGTTTGCCTGTCGAAATTATAGCTGAGTTCGATACCTGGAGACAGATACGAGATTGGCAGGGAACGCAAGGTTGGATTCATAAAAGTCTACTTTCAGGCCGTAGAACGGCATGGGTTATGAATGAAATTTGCAGCTTGCGCAAAGAACCAGATGAAAAATCCAAAGTTATTGCGCGATTAGAACCTGGTGTTGTTGCAAGGCTTCTTGAGTGCCGAAATAAATGGTGCCGTGTTGAAGCTCAAAGTCCTGACGGCAGTAGTTATCGTGGTTGGATCAATCGCGGAAATCTATGGGGCGTTTATGCCCATGAGGCAAAAATTTAATAATGGACTCAATTACGGACGCACTCATTATTGTAAAGGATTTATTCCTTTACTCAAAAGATCTTGATAAGAAGCCTATTCTTAATAATGTTTCTTTGTCCATTCCATTTAAAAAAATCATGACAATTATTGGGCCAAATGGTGCTGGGAAAACTTCTCTTTTAAAAGTCATTTTGGGCCTTACTCCCTATTCATCTGGAACTCTTTGGAAGAAACCTGATTTAAAAATTGGTTATATGCCTCAGCGCATTACCTTAAATCCTCTCCTTCCTTTAACAGTCTATGATTTGCTGAAATTATCTGTAACGAATAAGTCTTCTAAAATAGATGAAGTTATGGAAGAGGTTGGGGCACATTATTTAAAGGATCAACGTCTTACCACTCTATCGGGAGGCGAGCTACAGCGAGTCTTGCTTGCGCGAGCTCTTTTGACAGAACCAGACTTGCTTGTGTTGGATGAGCCAGCGCAAGGTATTGATGTTCTGGGGCAGGACGAGCTTTATAAAATGATTGGTGATATTCGAGATAAAAGAGGCTGTAGTATTTTATTGGTATCTCATGATCTCCATCTCGTCATGGCTGCTAGTGACAAGGTTTTGTGTCTGAATAAACACGTCTGTTGCTCCGGTCATCCTGATACAGTAATGAATCACCCTGACTATAAAACTCTGTTCACATTTACAAAACAAGAAGTTTTCCTTGAGAACTTAGCTCACTACACCCATCATCATGACCATCGTCACGATGAGCTTCTTCATCAAAAACATGATAAAGATTGTTGCTAATGGATACGTATAGTTTTGTAATAATGTCTGTGGTTGCCGGCTTGGGATTATCTCTTATAACTGGCCCCATTGGTTGTTTTCTGTTGTGGAAACGTATGGCTTTTTTTGGTGATGCTCTTTCTCATAGTGCACTTTTGGGCGTGGTTCTGGGGACTATTCTGCACATTGATATCCATCTTGGTATTGTTATTGTTTGTATTTTAATGGCGATGATCTTAGCTTTTTCTAATGAGAAATTTAACCTTTCTGCAGACGCTTGGCTTGGGATCGTTTCTTATAGCTCTCTAGCATTAGGTGCTCTTCTTCTCAGTAAGCTTGATCGCACAATCATTGATCCTTCTAGCTATTTATTCGGAGAAATTCTAGCTATCGATTTTTATGATCTAGCTTGGATATATGGTTGCGGCATTATAGTTTTAGGTTTTCTTAAGCTTAAGTGGCGCTCTTTAATGTTGTGGACTATTGATGAAGATTTTGCGCAAACCACTGGTGTAAAACTGACTTCTCTGCGAATTGAATTTATGCTTATCTTGGCTTTAGTCATTGCTGTTACTTTAAAAGTTGTGGGAGCCTTACTCGTTCCTGCGTTATTAATTATCCCAGCAGCAGCGGCAGGAAAGCTTAGCCGAAACCCTAAGCAGATGGTTTTTTATTCAATAATCATAACTGCTTTATCAGCACTAATTGGTCTTGCTGCATCCTTTGCTATCAACTTACCCTCTGGTGCTACTATTGTTATTACTAGCCTTGTTATCTTCTTATTAATTCAAATTAAGAAATAATTTTAATAAAAATCTAATATTTTACTTGGCAGATTATTTGTTATAAATTTTAAGTATCAAGTTTTTGTTTTTGAGCTGAGATATTTATGAGTGACAAGAAGAACATAGAATCACTAATTTCTCGCTTTTCTAATGAAAACTCGCTTCTTGGAATAAAAAAAGTCTTTATAGAGATCTGTAAACATTATTCCTTTGACCAATTTGTTCTTGCAAAATTTTATTATTCTAAAAACTTATTGAACTATGAATTATGCTCAGATAATTATCCATTAGAGTGGATGAAGCGCTATGTAAAGAACCAGTATTACTTGAACGATCCCCGCCTTAAAGATTTTGGTACGATACACCCTCCAATTATCTGGGATCTAAAAAAGGAAACAAATGGATTGTCTCCAATTCAAAAAGTAATTTTTAAAGAAGCTTGTGAATTCAATGCTGAAAAAGGCATGACGATCCCATTTAATGTTCAAAAAGGCTCTCAAGCTTATATATCAGTTCTTCGTAAGAAGAAAATTAATCAAGAAGCTTTGCGCATCCTAACTCTTGCAACGGATCTTTATTTTGAAAGGAAAGATTTCTTTGAATCTAAAGAATTGATTGCAAACCTGACCCCACGTGAGCATGAAGTTCTTACTTTAAAATCAGAAGGTCTTTCTGCCAAAGAAATCGCAAAATTGCTTCAAATTTCTGAGAGCACTGTTACATTCCACCTTATAAATATTAAAAAGAAACTCCACACAAACTCTATTGATCACACAATGTTTAAATTTGGCATTGCAATTGCACGAAGCAATTAGTAGGGAAAAACTAAACCTTAAATCAAAAAGAATAGATTTCTTAATATTTTATTAATTAGACCACCAAAGTTATTTACTCAGAAGAATATTTAACATATATTCTGATCGTTAAATTTTAATATTGTTTTGCGCTAAGAGATATATGAATAATAAAAGCATAGAATCATTGCTTTCTCGTCTTTATGAAGAAGAGTCACTTTGTGGTACTAAAGAGGCATTTATAGAAATTTGCCGTCACTATTCAATGGATCAATTTTTTCTTGGATCTTGTCATTATCATAAAGATGGTGCATTAAACTTTGAATTATATTCGGATAGTTACCCTGTTAACTGGATGACTCATTACGTGCAAAATAAATATAATTTAGATGATCCTCGTTTAAAAGAATATGGTAAAATACGTCCTCCGTATACTTGGGAATTAGATAAGAAGAACATAGAGTTATCAGCAGTTCAACAGAATATTTTCAAGGAATCATGTGATTTTGGGGTTGCAAAAGGTTTGACAGTTCCTTTTTATCCAAAAAATGGTATTCAACCTCTTTTGTCAGTATTCAATCAAAAGACACTTCACCCAGAAGCTCTACATATTCTAACATTTGCAACGAAACTTTACTTTGAGAGAAAAAAATTTTTTGAATCTAAGAAATTGATATCAAATTTAACTCCACGTGAGCATGAAATTCTCACCTTAAAATCTGAAGGTTTGTCGACTAAATCAATTGCAGATCGACTTCAAATTTCTGAGCACACCATTACATTTCATCTCATAAACATTAAAAAGAAACTCCACACAAAATCTATTGATCACACGATGTTTAAGTTTGGTGTTGCAGCAGCAAGAAGTAATTAATCAATCAAAATCTATGCTTAAGGCGTTTCTGATGTTTTCTGGTATTAAGGTTTTGTGGGTATAGTGAGGATGCGTAACTTCCAAGATAATGTCTTGATCTGATTGCTTAAACGATTCAACCTGCTCTACTGAAAAAAGAAATCTTAAAAAGTGAATGGAAGAAGTTTTGCCATCGTCTGCTGTGCGACCTTCTTCATCTTCTGGTATTGCTTTAATAGTGTGATCTGCAAAACGCAGTGAGATCATTTCTTCAATATGAGTTAGCAGTCTTAGTGTCTGTACGCGTCGCTCAAGATCATTAATCTCAATCATCATTGTTGCAACAAGCTCTGCGGATCCATCACTTTGTTTTTGTGGGATAAGAGGATTGTAAGCAGATAACTCATCTGCAATCTGCTCATCTCCTCCTTTTTCAATGCGAAGCATTTCTTGAATTTGCCACAGAAGAGTTTGATCGTTTTCAAAATAAAGCATCATATCTGGCCCTAAGGACAGGCGACGATTTTTCTTTAACTCAAGAATTTTTTGATGCTTTTGAGGGCGAGTTTCAAGGAATTCTTGAGGGCTTAAGATGTCAGTTTGATATAATTTACGTTTCATACTAATCCATACGATTTTGCGAAAATTTCAATAGGGTGTGCGCTGGTGAAGCTAGTCTCATTATTATACACTTGTTCAATTCCTTGTATAATATGATCTGCCGCTAAAGGGCACTCTGAAAGCACTAAGTGGTTATTATTTTTGAGAGCTTGTCGTACGACGGGTTTCCCTACTTTTAAAGCAACCTCAAAGTTATCTTTCATCATGCCCCAAACGCCACCGTGACCCGAGCATCTTTCAATGACTTGAATTTCAGTGTCGGGAATTAATCGAAGCATTTCGGCGGCTTTATTTCCTATGTTTTGAGCTCTGGAGTGACAAGCTATGTGCAGAGTAATATTCTGTCCTAAAGATTTGAGTCCTGAAGCAAGTCCCACTTCCTTTGAGAGTTTAATAATATATTGGCTAATGTCGTGAGTTGCCTCTTTCAAAAGGCTAATATTTTCGTCGTTCGGCAGAATCAATGGCCATTCTGATTTTAACATTAGAGAACACGAAGGTATTAACGAGACAACTTCATAACCCTTTTCAATCCATGGCCTAAGTTCTGCTGCTACATGTTTTGCTGCTTTTGCAACGGCAGCGATGTCTCCTTGTTCAAGTGAGGGCATACCACAGCATCCAGGATAAACAACTTCACTCTCAACGCCGTTGTGCGCAAGCACGGCTCGTGCAGCCATTCCAAGGTCAGGATTATTATAGTTAGCGAAGCACGTAGCATAAATGACAACTTTGCGACCAAAAGCTGGCGCATCAATATTTACAGTTAAAGGATTTTTCTTTGCTTGACGGACAAAGGTGTGACCAGCGTACTTTGGAACAGAGGCCTTTTTGTGGATGTCAAAAACATGCTCTGCAACAGAACGCGTCACTGTATTCTTTGCTGCCCAATTCACAATACCAGAGAATGTAGTAGCGACTTTACCATTCCGGTCTACTTTTGCCAGTTCTTTAGAGGCGGCGCTAACGGAGCCTTTTTGGAATTCTGCGGCGCGATATCGCAGCATTAAATGCGGAAAATCTAGATTAAATTCATGAGGAGGCACGTAGGGACATTTGGTCATGAAACACATGTCACAAAGTGTGCAGGCTTCAACAACTGGTGCAAAAGCTATGCTTTCTACAGCATCAAGCTCTCCGGTTGAAGAAGCATCTACAAGATCAAATAACTTTGGGAAGCTATCACAAAGATTAAAACAACGACGGCAACCATGGCACACGTCAAAGACTCTGCGCATTTCCTCATCGATTTTCTCTGCATTTAGAAAATCAGGATCTGTCCAGTCAATGATATGACGTGTTGGTGCCTCAAGGCTGCCTTCGCGCATGTTTTATTTTATGCTAGGGTGTCAAGGGCACGTTGGAAACGACCAGCATGTGATTTTTCTGCTTTTGCTAGTGTTTCAAACCAATCAGCAATCTCATCAAAACCTTCTTCTCTGGCTGTTTTCATCATGCCAGGATACATATCTGTGTATTCATGAGTTTCACCTGCTATTGCTGCTTTAAGGTTTAGAGATGTCTCTCCAATGGGTAGGCCTGTTGCAGGATCGCCAACTTCTTCCAAAAACTCTAAATGTCCGTGGGCGTGTCCGGTTTCGCCTTCAGCTGTTGAACGAAACACAGAAGCAACATCATTATATCCTTCGATATCAGCCTTTTGAGCAAAATAAAGATAACGTCGATTTGCTTGTGATTCGCCAGCAAAAGCTTCTTTCAAATTAGTCTCAGTTTTGGACCCTTTTAATGATGAAACCATTTTATTCTCTCTTTTTTAAGCTATTAATATGGCTACTATTGGGGTCAATTTTCACTTACGTCAATAAGGAATTTTGTCTAGTTTGTTCTGCCAAGATTCAAAAACCTTAATGGCCTCATGAGATAATAGCCGATGCATTGGCAAACTACGCAATTCCAGAGAAAGAGGAATTTCACGGTATAAAAATTCGTCATCAAAACCTATAGCTGCTGCTTCAAAGCGTGTATTTGCATAATAAATAGTCTCAATTCTTGCCCAATAAGTTGCTGCTAAACACATCGGACAAGGCTCGCAGCTTGTATAAAGAGTTGCACCTTTTAACGAAAAATCTTTCACATGACTGCATGCATCACGAATTGCAACAACTTCAGCATGGGCTGTGGGGTCATAACTTGAGGTTACTTGGTTCCATCCTTGGCCAATAATTTCACCGTTAAGAACGATAATGGCTCCAAAGGGGCCGCCTGCACCTGTTTGCATGTTTCTATCAGATAGATCGATGGCATGCTGCATAAAATGTTCATGAGATTTTTGTGTGTTCATTATATTCCTCTAAAATAAAGATGATGATTAATAATCTAAAGATCAACACCTTAATGGATATTGGATAAGGTGCCTTTCAAATTTCGTACATGATAGTTTTGCTCAAAAAATTAAGTCCTATGACATTTCTGTTGAACAATGGGTTGTTTTAAGAACGCTTTTTAATAACGAAGGAATAACCCTTCAAGAAGCATCAGCTTTAGTTGGTGTTGATAACAGCTCTTTATCAAGGATGATTGAAAGATTGGTTGTAAGAGGTTTAGTCATTAGAACCATACATCCCAATAGTCGTCGGACTCTTGTTTTAACTTTATCTTCCACAGCCAAGAAGCTGGTGCCTTTATTAGCTCAAGAAGCTGATAAAAATGATTTGGAATTTTTTAAAACTCTTCAATCCTCAGAGAAGAGTTTTTTTCTTAATACAATAAAAGACCTACTTCTAAAGAATGGTTGGGATAAAAGAACAAGAGGCAAGGACACTATGAAATAACTATGCCGGGCAAAGTCGTTACAAAAAATTAACATCTTCACTTCAGAAAAGTACGTATATTAACGTGCTTGAGCTTGAGGATATTGATTGTTGGGGGCTTGATACAGTTGATTAGCTGGTTGGTAGGTAACCGTAGGTTGAGCAGCATATTGTTGTTGAGGTTGATATGGCTGTTGTTGTGTCGGTCCTGGATACCCAACTGGATAAGAGGGCTGCATGGCTTGCTGTGATCTTTGTTGCTGTTGAACTGCAAGGTGTTGCTCTGCGTATCGTGCCACTTGTACCGGAACTTCGTATTGGTATTGAGCTTGGGCTTGTGACACTTTAAGGGAAGTGGGCATTCGTTGATTCGGGATTTCCATTGGGATAGCTCCGGCAACACGTGTTCCAGGATTCGATCCTTCGGGAAAGGTTCTGTTTGAAACTAACATTGCTGCATTTGGGCTTGGAGTATGCGTTGAATGTTGAGCCATTAATTCTGGCGCATTGTTTTTATGAGAACTCAATCCCAACATGGACACTGCTGCCAAGAATCCGGTTAAGAAGAACAAGGCTCCCATAAACATTAATCCAAAAATCAAGCCAAAAATCGATATTTTATTCATGGAAAATGGCACTTCCTCTTCAAGCCAGCTAAGATTGCTGTGTTTTAAAAAACGATTATCTTGTGTCGTAACGAATTTATTAATAGTAACATTTTTATTTTTTATTTTCTTAGAAAATTGAGAAATTTGTGAAAATAATGATTTTTTCTTGAATTTCTTTTTCTTCGGTTTTAAAAAATTTGGCATTGGTGCTTGTGTTATTTGCCCATAATTTGCGGGTTCGAAGCTAAAATGAGAAGGCAGATCAGACGAGCTGAGGTTTGGGCGGAACCACTCATCTGATTGCGTCATGAAAGGGTCTCGCGGCTCTTCCCAAGGAAAATCAAACTGGCGGTTACCATTCGGCGAAGAAAATCTGTTATTTTCAGATGAAGCAAAATGCAGATTCGAAGATCGCCCTTTGCCATTCATTCCTTTTCTCCCTTATGTTATCAATTTAATTTTTACTTTAACGTATTTATTTAAATTTTTATACACTATTTTAATGAATTTCTATTTATTTTTAGATTTGTACTGCAGTATATACAGTCATAAAGTTTAGCTTCTTCAATTTGATAAAGTGAAAATGATCAGCTCTGTATCTTAAACGTCCTAATTCGGGATTTTAATAGCGTTCTTTTTATAAACACCAACACCAAGATTTACAAGGGATTGACGCAAGACTTCATCTTCAATATTTGCGACTTGTTCGGTGATTTGAGCCATAACTTCAGCCGGAACAGGAGTTTCCTTTTTCTCAAGTTTAACTTCTGGCTTATGGCGAAGTGGGCCTTGGAGAATGACAAGCTTACTAACCGCTTGATAACCAAAATAGCTATTAATTTTCTCTAAGATCAATGGTTCTTGATAGGTTATTGCAACCGCCATTGCACTAGAAGCTCTCACGGTTAATCGTCCATTTTGTCGCTGTTTATAAGGGAATGTTAGTTTTTCAACCTCACAAAATCTTGCAAATTCAGGTCCCACAATTTGCGGCCAATCTAACAAAACGCTCGCTGAAACAAAACCATGGCTTTGAAATATAGGAGTTGCTAATCTGCCGATAAAAGAACCAACAGTTTTGGCATAAGTATGACGAGGATTAAAAGTTCGATTAGAAGTCATGTATAAAGTATATCCCAAGTCCGACACCATTCACCAGTTATTATTGACTTGGTATGATCAGCATCAACGCACTCTGCCTTGGCGCGCACTCCCCGGTCAACTCGCGGATCCATATCATGTTTTCTTAAGTGAAATTATGCTTCAGCAAACAACTGTAGTGACAGTTAAAGATTACTTTGAAAAATTTCTCAGAAAATGGCCAACAATCACTCATCTTGCATCAGCTTCATTGGATGATATTTTGCATCTTTGGCAAGGGCTTGGTTATTATGCAAGAGAGCGTAATCTTCACAAATGTGCGAATGTTGTCGCCAATGAACTGAATGGGGGGTTTCCAAAAGACGAGAAAGCTCTTTTATCACTGCCAGGAATTGGTCCTTATACTGCTGCTGCGATTGCTGCGATTGCTTATGATCAACCAACGATTGCAGTCGATGGTAATGTTATTCGTGTTTTTGCTCGTTTATTTCAAATTGAAACTCCTCTGCCAAAATTAAAAGATCACGTTACAGATTGCAGTCGCAAGATGATTCCCTCAAAACGCAGTGGAGATTTTACTCAAGCTCTGATGGATTTAGGGGCAACAATTTGCCGTCCGCAAAAGCCAAACTGTGCTGCTTGCCCACTTATTTCAATTTGCTTGGCCAATCAGAATAATCTTAGCGAGACTTTACCGACAAAGGCTCAAAAGACAGAAAAACCAACACTCTATGGTACAGCATTTTTCACAACTAATAACCAACAACAGATACTGCTTCGCAAACGCCCAGAAAAAGGATTGCTCGGCGGGTTATGGGAGGTGCCAAACTCAAGTTGGATAAAGGAAGCACCGCAAAACACAAATCACTCTCAATTACTATCTATCGAAGTGAAGCATACATTTACACATTTCCATTTGCGTCTGAACATTATAAAGAGCAAATCCACTGAAGAGGGAACGTGGGTACATCCGCACGATTTAGAAAATTATGCTCTGCCAACTTTAATGAAAAAAGTTATAAAAGCAGCCTTAAAATAAATAAATTGTTAATACATTTACGTTAATATTAATACCATGACACTAAATTTTGAAATGGTAATCAAATGCTTAAGGTTGTATTAGTTCTTTTAATAAGTATCTCTCCTGTATTTTCTTCTCAGTATAATAGCAGAATAAGACAAAGCATTGAACGTGGGCAGCAAATGGCCGCGGATGCAGAATACAAAGAAGCTCTTCGTCAAGCCGAGATACAAGTAGTTGAAGAAAATAGACGGCAAGAAAAAGCTGAAAAATTAACACTGATTAGTAGAATTAAACAACTAGAAGAATTAGCAATAAATCCTGCAAATTGGAAAGCAATAGAGGGGAATGTTATTGCGCGAATTCCACAAGAAAATCGTGAGGATATCACAACTCAAGCCGAGAGATTAAATATAAATGGCTGGTTTGAATCTTCACTTTCATCTCGAAGTATTTTAATTACGTGCCTTGAATACATAAAAAGAGATCGAGAGATAATTGTTACAGATCTATTGAATTTATTTGGACATTTACAGCAAGTAACCTTTGATAATCGTTTAGAATTTATAAAAAAACTAACTATAAATATCTGTGACAATGACCGTGCAGATGTTCTTCAGCAAATCTTAAGACTAAGTCAGAAAGGCGCAAACTATCGCGCTCTCTTTAACATGATTGATGCAATGAAGGGTGATAATAATCGAAGCATTACGACAAACTGTCTAATTCGATTAATAGAACGTTGCCCTAAGCTTCTTAATCTTCCAACAAATTGTTCAGAACTTTTTACGCGCATAAAAGATATTCCAGCTTTAGATCGAGTGGATGTGATTAATCACGTATTAAAATTAGCGATGGAAGATATGTCTAAAGATGATTTGGTCAATCTTATTGCTTCAATGCGCACGACACAAAGAGATAATCGAGATGCTCTAGTTGCAGAAAAAGAAAATCAGGTTTATCCAATTATCGTAGAGCAACCGGGGACATCTCGATATGAGGCTGATAGAACGAGCCCTTATAGTGCGACCAATAGGCCAATCTTAAAACCTCTCGTAAGATAGTAACTAAAGTAAAAAATTATCACGGAAGATAGTTAAAGGCTCAAAAATTAACTTAAAAATAGAAATCTTCCTCTGAAATGGGTATATAGTAATAGATTACTAATTCTTTTTCCAAAAGACCCATAAAATGACATCACAAATTACGATTCGCGGTGCACGTGAGCATAACCTCAAAAACCTAAATGTTGATATTCCTCGTGATAAGCTCGTTGTCATTACGGGGCTAAGTGGGTCTGGAAAATCTTCCTTGGCATTTGATACGCTGTATGCTGAAGGACAAAGACGGTATGTTGAGAGTTTATCCGCCTATGCACGCCAATTTTTACAACTTATGCAAAAGCCAGATGTTGATTCCATTGATGGGCTGAGTCCTGCAATTTCTATTGAGCAAAAAACCACCTCAAAAAACCCAAGATCAACAGTCGGCACTATAACCGAATTAAACGACTATATTCGTCTTTTGTATGCACGTGTTGGCGTGCCTCATTCGCCAGCAACAGGTTTGCCGATTGAAGCTCAAACCGTAAGTCAAATGGTTGACCGTATTTTAGAAATGCCTGAAAAAACCAAGCTTTTGATTTTGGCGCCAATTGTGCGTGGTCGCAAGGGTGAGTACAAAAAAGAACTTCAAGACTTGCGCAAAAAAGGATTTCAACGCGTAAAAATTGATGGGACAATTTTTGAGATTGATGAAGCGCCTGCGCTTAATAAAAAAGTTAATCATGACATCAGCGTTGTTGTCGATCGATTGGTTGTACCAAACTCTGAAGCTGCTGGTGAAATGATTTCTCGTGTTGCTGATTCTCTTGAAACAGCTTTGAAATTAAGTGAAAGTTTGATTTTTGTAGAGAATGTTGACACCAAAGAAATCACAACATTTTCCGCAAAGTTTGCTTGTCCTGTTTCAGGTTTTACTCTTGATGAAATCGAGCCGCGTCTTTTCTCTTTTAATAGTCCACAAGGAGCCTGCCCAAGCTGCGATGGCCTTGGAATTGAGCTGGTATTTGATACTTCATTGATCATTCCGAATCCACGACTGTCTTTGAGAGAAGGCGCGATTCTTCCTTGGAGTGATGAGACTGCTGTTAGTAGACGCAGTGCGTATTCACGAGAGTATTACATGCAAGCCCTAGACTCAGTAGCACGTTATTATAATGTTTCTGCAAACGAACCTTTCCAAAGTTTGCCGCCACTCGTACAAGAAATTATTCTCAATGGATCTGGAACAGAAATCATTCCGATTACGTACAATGATGGCGCTCGAAATTACATAACAAAGAAACCATTTGAGGGTGTTCTCCCGAATTTAAAACGCCGCTGGAAAGACACCGAAAGCGAGTGGATGCGCGAAACCCTCGGACGTTATCAAAATGATCACCCGTGTTCGGTTTGTAATGGCTATCGTTTAAAACCAGAAGCTCTTTCAGTTAAAATCAACAATAAGCACATCGGGGAAGTTTGTGAACTCTCTATCTCGGATGCACTTAATTGGTTTAACACCCTCACCTTGACACCGAAACAACAAGAAGTCGCGTCGCGTATCTTAAAGGAAATTACCAGTAGATTAAGTTTCCTTGTCAACGTTGGTCTTAATTATCTCAATCTTTCTCGCGCTTCTGGGACCTTATCCGGAGGAGAGAGTCAGCGTATTCGATTAGCATCACAAATTGGTTCAGGATTAACAGGCGTTCTTTATGTATTAGACGAGCCTTCAATTGGATTGCATCAACGTGATAATGATCGACTTCTAACAACTCTTAAGCATCTAAGGGATATTGGCAACACAGTCGTCGTTGTTGAGCATGATGAAGATGCAATTCGCATGGCCGATTATGTTATTGATATGGGGCCTGCCGCAGGAGTTCATGGTGGAGAAATTATTGCTCAGGGAACTCCAGCTGAAATTATGAAATCTCCTGAGAGTTTAACCGGACAGTATCTCAACAAAACGCGAACTATCCCAATACCTGAAAAACGCCGTTTGGGTCACAAGGGGATGACTTTAGAAATTAAAGGGGCTCGGGCAAACAACCTTAAAAAAGTAAATGTAACATTTCCACTCGGCACCTTTACTTGTGTGACTGGAGTTTCTGGAGGCGGAAAATCTTCGCTGGTAATTGAAACACTTTACAAAGCGTTAGCACGTTCTTTCCATAATGGGCGTGATCTTCCAGGTGCTTATGACGATATTCTAGGAATGGAATATATCGACAAAATTATTGATATTGATCAATCGCCAATTGGCAGAACACCACGTTCCAATCCTGCAACCTATATTGGTTGCTTCACGGCAATTCGAGAATGGTTTGCTGGCCTTCCAGAATCCAAAGTACGTGGTTACAGTCCAGGCCGTTTCTCTTTCAACGTAAAAGGAGGACGCTGTGAATCTTGTCAGGGTGATGGCGTTATTAAAATTGAAATGCATTTCTTGCCTGACGTTTACGTTAAATGCGACCAGTGCCATGGCAAACGATATAATCGTGAAACTCTAGACATCACCTTTAAAGGGAAAACCATTGCCGACATTTTAGATTTAACTGTTGAGGAAGCAGTCGAGTTTTTTGATTCTCATGCACAAGTGCGCGATAAGATGATTGGCCTTCAACAAGTTGGACTAGGCTACATTCACGTTGGTCAGCAGGCAACAACCTTATCGGGTGGTGAAGCACAGCGCGTAAAACTTGCAAAAGAACTCTCACGTCGTTCAACAGGAAAAACTCTTTATATTCTCGATGAACCAACCACAGGGTTACACTTTGAAGATATTCGAAAACTCCTCGAGGTTCTCCACACATTAGTAGATCAAGGCAATACCGTTATTGTTATTGAGCATAATCTTGAAGTTATAAAAACAGCAGATTGGATTATTGATATGGGCCCTGAAGGCGGCGCAGGGGGAGGCCAAGTTGTTGCAACCGGCACTCCAGAAGACATTGTAAAGATCAAAACTAGCTTTACTGGGCATTACCTAACTTCGTGTTTAAAAATTTAGGAATTAGTCAGGGCGGAGCATGTAATTATCCTCAGTTTCTTCATTTACATTATCATGATTGTCTCCTAAAATTTCTTCAGGATCGCTTTCTAAGTCTTCTTCAGTAGACGTCTGTGATGTTAGATTCGGATGAGGTATTATTGGCTTCTCATTTTGATAAAACTCTCCAGCCTTTTTATACATTGCAAGAGTAACAGGATCCATTGCAGAACATTTATAGCTTTCAAAATCATGGTCGGCTGGGCCACTTAGTGGCTTACCCGAAGGTTGTCTTATAATGGCTATTCTTCTTCTATCTATTCCTCTAGTTTCTAAATTTGCTATTACCTTATTTATCTCATCATCATCTAAGCCTAAGGCTCCTACACTTAAGCTCATGAAAAGTGATAGTGATAATATTTTTTTAAATAACATACCCTTGCCCTCTCTTAATAAAATATTTTACAAAGAAATATAGCGATATTTCGCCCTATAGTTAGAGTACATACAAAAAACAATAAAGGGCTGTCAAACAATCTTTTTCTACTCAAAATAAATACCTATTTTATAAAATACTATTTCCAGAACTCAAAGTTGAAATGCACTGAGGTTGATTAAGTTAGAAATTATCGGATTTTATTTTGGAGAGAAAAATTAAACAATCCCTATTGGTTAAAGATTTTCTGTGAGTTCAGGCTTGCACTTTGAAGATATTAGAAAACTTCTTGAGGTTCTGCACACATTAGTAGATCAAGGTAACACCGTTATTGTTTTGAGCATAATCTTGAAGTTATAAAAACAGCAGATTGGCCCATTGATATGGGCCCTGAAGGTGGGGCAGGGGGCGGTCAAGTTGTTGCAACTGGCACTCCTGAAGAAATTGTAAAGATAAAAAGCTTTACGGGCCACTATCTAGCTCCGTGCCTAAGCCAATCTCAAAATTTGTGATATCAAAACTCTTATTTGCGATCTCAAAACTATTAAACAGATGCTTCAACGGATTACTTTCTAAGGGAAAAACCATTGCAATAGGCAGCGCTAATCTTTGCTTTCCTGATGTGCTAAGATCAAACCATGTAGCTGTTGTTTCTTTATGATAATCAGGGGTGCATTGAGAATGTGGATCTGAACTGGATCTCATTATTCTAAAAGATGCCGACTTCTCAGAGCTTCCAATGGGTTCGAAGTCTTCGTATGCAGGTGCCCCATGAGGAGCTGAATTACATCTGCATAATGCTTCACAATCTTCAAGTTTACTTTGATAGTTTCTAAATAAATCGCCCCCAGAATCTGTTAAGGTAAAGCTTTTAAAGATATTAACTTTCTCGGTTAGAATTTCTTTTGGTGTTAACTCTCTTGGATTGATAGTAAAGGCCTTAGGTAATGGTTTTCGTGTGAAGAGCTGTTCATTGCTCGGAACGATTTCTAGTATTTCTTGAATCCACCTTTCTTTGAACGCTGAAAATGAATCAGGTAATTGTCTTAAAAGTTGTTCTATTGTTTGCAGTGCTAATGAGCCAATAAAAGTTGCTTTAGGTGGTGTTGCAACAATATAACCCTCGCTTGTAATCTCAGGAGATTCATAACGTCTTTCACTTAAAGGACCCTCTCTTCTTACTGCTTTATGTAATTTCGCACCTAATAGTGTCATTTTATCAAAACGACTCTCTGAACTACCTTCATCTCTAAAGCTTTCTTTAAACTCATGAAGAATTTTTTCTCCATGAATATTTACATCTTTAGGATCTATTCCTGTTTTTCCACGTTCTGGATAAGATCCACCCTCTATGCAACGATAGATGAGTGCTGTTTTCTCATCCAACGGCATAAACATTTCTCCACCTGGTAATGTAAAAAGTGGTGTTTTTTGTAAAAGAGGAACACGGCTTATATCGCAGAATGCCATAACTCTATCTTCAATTATAAATCCTGAAAAATCTGAAGAGGCGCTTGCAGCTTCTGAAGCGCCTGAAATTCTTTGATTTTCATCCCATGCTGTAATGATTACATGGTCAAAAATTTTATGTCTAAAATCTATCTCGGATGTTGAGCATTCTGATTCGGGGGAAATTTCTGCAGATTTACTATAAATTACCTTGAAAGTACCATCTTCATTTTTAGTGACTCCAGAAACGCAGCTATTATTTTCTATAGTAATATATCTACTTTCATATATACACTTCTTTATTCTTGCATTTCTTTCGTCATTCTTCATAAACTTATCTTTTGTTGACTTTATCCCTCCTGAAAAATCAGGGCCAAATGCTTTTTGAACTTTTTCTGGAGGAAGATCGCTTTGAGATAGTAGTGCTTTAGGTGTTGTTGGAAGGCCGCGCTTTTTCCTTTTTTGCCTTGCAGCTTTGTGTGCATCTTGTTGTGTTCGAAGTGTCAAATCTGAATCTGCACGCGGAAAATACATAATAGGAGTCGACGTATCATAGAGCCCAGGCAACATAAATTCAAAGAGAGCTCCAGATGCTTGACAGTCTGCAGCTGTATCGGGATCCATTGGGTATTCTCGTCCTCCAGCATGAAGCACAGCGGATGTTTCAAAAGTAGAGCCATTGATAACATCACTGTTTCTTTCGAAAATTGTTATCACAAATCTTAGGCCATAAAATCTTGCTTCCTCTGATAAATTTGATAAGAGAGTCGCTATTATTGAACCAGCTCCACCACCTCCAATAATGGCAATTCTACGCGTTATAATATTTCTGGGATCAGGGCTAATTATTGGCACAGAATGGGTGTAAGTTAAATTTGGCTGTGGCGAACTAATACCGCAATCGCTATAGCTTTTTTTGTGTCTTTTTGGACTATTTCGTTTAGGGATATATTCTTCTTCTTCAGAATCTGTCGTAATAGAAATATCCAGCAAGGGAAGAAAAGGCTCTATATCCTCCTTGGAAGAAATAGATCCTGTGGTAGTACAATCATCGTCTGTTGTAAAATCAACCGAAGCCAGTGCTAAAGGACTTAACAAGAGCGATAGAAGTCCTATTCTTTTAAAGAACATAATTTTTCATTATAAAAGCTGCATATATGGCGGTTATATTGGAGAAAAATAAATTCGTCGACAACTTATTTAAAATGATTGGAAAATTAAATCTCGTAAAAATAGAGAGTATTTTGGAAGGAAAAAATGAAGAAATTCTAGCGTAACTCTTGTTTTTCTTTTCTACAGCTATAAGGATTTATGTCATTTTGCTAAAATTTTTTGCGCTCATAAGTAGAAAACAACATTGATTTTCAATCAAATGGGAGATCTTGGAACTTGCAGAAGATGTTTAAAGCTGTAATCAAAACTTTAAAGCAGGATCTTCATTTATGAAAGTTCCAGAAGCAGGTCAATGTCAACGAATTAGCTGATCTCTACCTTTTTTACGTGCACTGTTCTAGAAGAACAACGCAGCTAGAATTTTTTACTCACAAGAGGATTTCGCATATTATCTACGATGACCCGGAAGGATTTATTTCCTTTTGTATTTGTTTTGAAATAAGTGGTTGATTTTAAATTACTGTAGCTAATCACAAGGTCAAAGTGTGAAAATTGTGGAAAATCTAAAGTACGATTCACAAAGCGTGAGCCTGATCTAGATCTGTTTATTGGTGCTGGCGCTGATAACAAAGAATCATCAGAAGCAGAGCTATTACTACTGAAAAGAGAAGAAGAAGCTACAGATACTGGTGATAACACATGATGGGTTTTAATCCCAGGCTCATTGAGAACACAAGAAGGGGCTGCGACAGTAGTGTCTGACAACGACGAATGGATTGTTCTTGCTCTACGTAACGGAGACAAACCATGAAGTTTACTTTGATATGTCGTTCCTTCTTTTGTTAGTTGAAAACTTTCAAACAGTTTAAAGTTTTCACTTTGGATATCATCCTTTTCTATTGCGGTTTGTATTGTAAAAACTTCTGGTAGTTTTTCTTCGGTGCAAACCCCTCTATTATCAAGGAAAAGTTGATGCATTGCTTTTAACCAAATGTTAGAAAATTCTGAAGCATCAGACAATTGCTCTAAAAATTTCTCTATCATTTGTAATGCTAACCAGGGAATGTAGGTTGCTTTAGTCGGAGTTCCAACAATAATATTTTCACTTGTTACAACTGGCGGTACATGAGGTCTTTGGTGAGAAGGTTTGCCTGACTCTTTCATTATTTTTAGAACTTTTGCACCTAATAGTTTTACTTCCTCAAATGGGTTGCGACCATTATGACTGAAGCCTGCTGTCTTTAATTCCTCAAGGATTTTTTCACCATGCTTTATTGTATGTCCAAGAGGAATTTCTGTTGTACCAGCTTCTGGATAAGACCCTCCCTCTGTACAACGGTAAACTAACCCTAGTTCATTGCTTATCGGCATAAACATTAAGCCGCCTTGTAATGTAAAAAATGGTGTGTTCTGTAAATGTGGCACACCACTGATATTACACAATGCAATGACACGATCTTCTGCGGTAAGTCCGAGGTCAGAAGAATTCTCTGAAGCGTCTAAGATATTTTGATTGCTATCCCAAGCTGTCATAATAACATGATCAAATGATTGATCTGTAGGCTTATCATCAACCATGATAGAAAAAGTACCAGCTGTGTTTTTAACAACCCCAGAAACCCGTGTGTTCGTTTTTACCGTAATTTCATGATCGCGTTCTATGCATTTTCTTATTCTGGCATTTCTTTCAAAGATATTAGTTGGTTTATCCTTCTTTGATATCACTCCTCCAGAAACAGGATCGCCAAATGCATACTGAACTTCTTCTAAAGAAAGTTCACGCACAGGTGTCATAGGACGCCCAATATTTTCTTTTGCTTGGGTAAATGCTTTTTGTTGCATTTCGGATGTTAAAGAAGAACCTGTGCGCGTAAAATACATAATTGGAAGTGAGTTCTCATATAAACCAGGAAGCATTTTCTCACCTAGGCTACCAAATACTTGACAATCAGTAATTGTATCAACATCTTCTGGATATTCACATCCACCTGCATGGTTAACAGCCGCTATTTCAAAAGTAGATCCTGTAATAATATCTTTGCCTCTTTCAAAGATTGTGATCTCGAATCTTAAGCCATAATGCCTCGCTAGCTTCGATAGGTTTGATAATAGGATTGCGGTTGTTGAGCCAGCACCTCCTCCCCCTATAATTGCAATTCTACGTACTTTAATTCTGCGTGCTTCATTAATAGATTCAGAGCCTATGCTTGACAGATCACTTTCACGACTATACAGACTCGATGGGCTTAGACATTCTGTCAAAGAGTCACTTTCAGTAGTTTCATCTGAATCCCATTCATTATATATTTTACTGTTAACTTTCGCATTGCTTGCGCTTGATACGTCATCATTCTCATTGATTGAATTTGCCAAATTTAGAAATTCTTTATTATGAGTAGGGTCGCAAATAGCATTAATTGAAGTTAATGCAAACGAGATTAATGCAAGGCATAAAGATGCTAATTTTTTTAAAAACATGATTTTTTTGTCTAAGCAATTGCTTGGGTAGGTAGCATGAATTTAAAGGTTGTTCCAACATCTTCTTGAGAAGATACTTTGATTGAACCACCATGATTTTCTACGATTTTTTTGCAGAGATTTAAGCCAATTCCATAACTGCTTCCTTCATTGCGGGAATGGAATCTCTTAAAGGGAAGAAAAATTTCTTTGTGATATTCTTTAGGAATTCCAATGCCATTATCTTTAATTTGGAACTCAACAAAAGTATCTTTTATATTGGATGTAATATTAATAAATGGCGTTTTAGGATACTTATTAAACTTGATCGCATTAGTAATCAAGTTTTGGAATAATTGGATAACCTGGAGGCGATCAGCATAAATAATGGGCAATGTATCACAAGAGATTGTTGCACTTTTTTCCTGGATTTGGACCGAGAGCATCGACAGAACTTCAGAAATCATATCATTTGCAGAAAAGAATTTCATGGAATTTGTGCGCAATCCATTGGTGGAATACTCGAGAACAGAATTGATGAGTTTGTTCATTCTTGAGGTTCCGTCCTTGATAATCTTCAGACATTCAACAACCCCTTCAGCTTTTTTTTCCTCATAGTCTCTCAAAGCTAATGTAGAAAAAGAGCTAATCGTCCGTAAGGGTTCCTTTAATTCATGGCAACAAATATGGGCGAAACAATCTAAATCACTGTTAAGATTCTTGAGTTTTTCAACAGCTTGTTCAAGATCATTCTTTTTTTCTTCTAATTCTTTAGTCCGTTCTTTGACTCGCTCTTTTAATTCTTTGGCATGCTTTTTTAAAGCCTCTCTAGCCTTCTTAATCTCTGTAATATTGTGAGAAATTCCTACCAGAATTTTATTTCCGGCGGCAGTTTTAAAAACAGATTTCTTTGTAGAAACTATTAAAGGACCATATTTTTTACTCGTTAGCTTTTCTTCATTTATTGTTGTTTTTTCGGATTTGAACGTTTTTCTATCAAGTCGATAAAAAACTTTACTTTCTTCTTTAGAGAAAAAATCAATATCACTTTTCCTTAAAGCGTCTTCTCTTTTGCAATCCAATGAGTCTAAAAAAGCTTGATTTACATACATGAACCGATGCTTGTTATCTTTAACAAAAATTGGATCTGGGACTGTATTAATAATATTATTAAGCATTGTATTTTTGTTATGTATATGTGTGTTGTCTACTAAAATAAGGGCGTACTTACTTCCCAATGAAAACAAGTAATATGTGAAATATAATGATTCGTCTGTTGTTTTTTGAAGTCTTAGGTTGTTTGAGATTATTTTGCGATGTAGGGTCGTTTGTACAATGTCTTCATTGAATCTTTCTAACGAATCTTTGCTCATATAATGAGATAAATTATCGTGATTTGACTTAATTAGATTGTTAAACACGCTATTTCTAAAAATAATATTACCTTCTTTGCTAATGACCAAAATAGAGGTTGGGACAACTTTTCCAAGGAATTGCCAAAAATTAACATTCTGGAATATCTTTTTAATCATAAAAATTAAGGGCCCCTATAACTCTAACTACGGAGGTTATAAGAGAAAAATATGCACACGTCGATAGCTTTATTCAAAATTGACAGAGTGCTGATTTTGTGAAAAACAGGAAAAATTGTTAGGGAAGGGGGATGAAAAAACTCAACATAACTCTTATTTTTTTTCTGTAAAACTAGAAAATTTTATACAGATTAACAAAATTTTTTTCCCTTATAAGTTGGAAACGCAATTCATTTTCAACTAAAATGATCAAAGATGCTCAGGGGGGCTTGAAGAATAAGCAGATGGAGATTGGATTGTTGTATCTGGAATTCTAGAACAGCCTATTCTTTTAAAAATGCAATTTATTTACCTAATTAATTGGTTGAGTTGGTAGCATGAATTTAAAGGTTGTTCCAACGTCTTCTTGAGAAGATACTTTGATTGAACCCCCATGATTTTTTACGATTTTTTTGCAAAGATTTAAGCCAATTCCATAACTGCTTCCTTCATTGCGGGAATGGAATCTCTTAAAGGGAAGAAAAATTTCTTTGTGATATTCTTTAGGAATTCCAATGCCATTATCTTTGATTTGGAACTCAACAAAAGTATCCTTTATATTGGATGTAATATTAATAAATGGTGTTTTAGGATACTTATTAAACTTGATCGCATTAGTAATCAAGTTTTGGAATAATTGGATAACCTGGAGGCGATCAGCATAAATAATGGGCAATTTATCATAAGAGATGATCGCGCTTTTTTCCTGGATTTGGACTGAGAGCATCGACAGAACTTCAGAAATCATATCATTTGCAGAAAAGAATTTCATGGAATTTGTGCGCAACCCATTGATAGAGTACTCAAGAACAGAATTGATGAGTTGATTCATTCTTGAAGCTCCGTCTTTTATAATCTTTAGGCACTCAACAACTCCTTCAACTTTTTTGTCCTCATATTCTCTTAATGCTAATGTGGAAAAAGCACTAATCGTCCGCAGAGGTTCTTTTAATTCATGACAACAAATATGAGCAAAGCAATCTAAGTCACTATTAAGATTCTTGAGTTTTTCAACAACTTGTTCAAGATCATTCTTTTTTTCTTCTAACTCTTTAGTCCGCATCTTGACTTGTATTTTCAAGTCTCTGGCGTTTTTTTTAGAGTCTCTCTAGCTTTTTTAACTTCTGTAATATCATGACAGATTTCCACCAGAATTTTATAGCCGGTGGCAGTTTTAAAAACAGGCTTCTTTGTAGAAACTATTAAAGGACCATATTTTTTACTCGTTAGTTTTTCCTCATTTATTATTGTTTTTTCGGATTTGAACGTTTTTCTATCAAGTCGATGAAAAATTTTACTTTCTTCTTTGGAAAAAAAATTAACATTACTTTTCCCTAAGGCATTTTCTGTGGTGCAATCGAATGACTCTAAAAAAGCTTGATTCACATACATGAGCCGATGCTTATTATCCTTAACTAAAATTGGATTTGAAACTGTATTAATAATATTATTAAACATCATATTCTTTTTATGCATAGATGTTATTGTCCACTAAATTTAGAACGTACTTGTTTTTCAGTGAAAACAAGTAACATCTGAAATACAATGATTCGTTATTTGGACTAATTAAATTATTAAACACAGTGTTCCTAAAAATGATCTCGCCGGATTTATTGATTATAAGAATATATTCTGGAATACTTTTTTAATCATAAAAAATTAAGTTCCATATCACCCCAACTAGGGAGGTTATAAGAGAAAAATACAGGCGCGTCGATAGCTTATTTAGAATTATTGAGAAACTCATTTTATAAAAAATGGGGATAAATGTGGAGAAAAAAATGAGCATAACCTCTGTTTTTTGGTGATTTTAATCATTAAAACTAAGGTTATTAGCGTTTTTATTTCCCTTTTAGAGGGGAAATAGTTGCGAGTTTCAACTGATGTGAGAGGTTAAAACATCACTGATCTTATATAGTCCTGGCTTGTTTGCAACAATCCACTTAGCGGCACGTATTGCTCCTTTGGCATAAAGATCTCTTGAATACCCTTTATGAGTTAATTCAATACTTTCTTCATCACCAATAAAGCGGACTGTATGTTCGCCAACCATTGTTCCTCCACGTTGCGTCGAAAACCCAATTTGCCCAACTGGACGCGGACCAATATTGCCATGGCGTGTGTAGCAAGCAACATCATTAAGCTTTACGCTTCTGCCAATTGCAGCAGCTTCTCCTAAGGACAATGCTGTACCAGATGGGGCATCTACTTTGTGACGATGATGTGTTTCATTTATTTCAATATCAAAACTGATATCAAGTAATCTGGCTACTTCCTCTACCAAGTTTGACAAGATAGCAATGCCAAAGCTGGTGTTGGCTGCCCAGATAATAGGGATGTTTTTAGAAGCAATTATAAGGTTATTCTTTTGATCCTCAGTAAGTCCCGTAGTGCCAATTACAATAGGAACCTTGTGCTCAACAGCAAGCTTAACGTGAGCATTTGTAATAGCTGGATTCGTAAAGTCAATAATAACGTCACTTACAGCGAAGACATCTGCTGAAGAACTAATCACGCATGTGTCATCCTGTTCAAGCAGCTTTAAAATAGTAGAGCCCATTCTACCTGTTGACCCGAGAACACCGATTTTATAAGGTTTCATTTTATAGCGATCCGTAGCTTTTGAACGAGTGAATCTAACTCCAATTCAGAATAAGCTGTCACTGTTTTGCATCCCCATCCCCACACAGGTTCAGGCCAAGCAGCATCATTTTCTTTGCGCGCTACAATGTGCATATGTAATTGTCTGACCTTATTTCCTATAGCACCAATATTCATTTTATCTGCATCAAAATGTGATTTCATAAAACGTGTTATCATCATAGTTTCCGTTAGCAGTATCTCTTGATCTTTTTGCGATAAATCATAAATTTCTTCCAGATTAGCTTGACGCGGAACCAAAACAATCCACGGAAAACGACTGTCATTCATTAGAAACACGCGCGACAAGCTAAGATCGGTCACAAATATACCTACCTCTAAAATTCTTGGATTTACTAAGAATTCAGAATCTTGATTCATAAACACTCCATAATGAATGTTGGGGAATAGCTAATTCCTTGTTGCTGTTTATAGTCTTCTAGATTTAACCCAGCTTCTTTCGTTTTTAAATGAGTAATACCTGATAGTACCAACAGAGAATCTATCCCGTAATTATCAGCTCCTAAAATATCAGTTTCAAGCGTATCGCCTATCATCAGAGTTTTAGATTTATTCGTTTTAAGTTCTGGAAGGAAAGTCTCAATGCGTTCGTAAATCTCAACAAATGGCTTGCCAAATATTTTTACATCGCCATTATGTTTCTTGATTTCTTCAGCAAAATAACCCGCACAAGTTCTCAAAGTATTGCCGTAAATTGCCAACTTATCCGGATTCGCACAGATAACCTCTTTCTTGCTTTGAGCAATCTTTAAAAGGAGTTCATCATAGTCAGCAGGGCTCTGAGATTGTTCTATAAAAAGAGTTAAGAGAACAGCATCTGCATTTTCCAGTGTATCTATCAAGTTGAGACTAAGGCCTTCAGAAATATCCGTATTTCTTTCTTTACCTAAATGGAACAAAGATTTTTCTGGAAAATTCTTGGCTAAATAGTCACGTGCTAAATCACCCGATGTCACTACATGAAACGGCTGTTTGATGCCCATTTCAATGAGTTTTACGATACTTAAAGATCCTGGGCGGGGAACATTTGATAGGAAAATAACGGTTTTATTCTCTTCAATAAGTTGATTAATCTCTTCAATCGCACCATCAAATGCCTTTTTACCATCATAAACAACACCTACTAGGTCTATTAAGTAGTAATCATACTTATCTTTTATCTGCGATAAATTAGAGATTTTCATCACTCTTAATTACCTCCAAGTTCGTCCCAAAATTCCTTAACTTTTGTAAAAAAACCTGAAGATTGAGGGCTATTTGACTCTTTTTTACTGGTTTCACTAAATTGCTCGAGCAGTTCTTTCTGTTTCTTTGAAAGATTCACAGGTGTTTCAACTGCGGCTTCAATAAACATATCGCCTCGAGATGAGCTTCGCAAAACACTCATACCTTTGCCCCGTAAACGGAATTGATGACCACTTTGTGTTCCTGCTGGAATCTTAACAACTGCATGACTTCCATCGATTGAAGGGACTTCAATTTCTCCGCCCAATGCAGCAGCCATCATCGTAATAGGGACGCGACAATGAATATCAGCTGCTTGACGTTTGAAAAAACGATGAGAACGGATGCTCAAGAAAACATAAAGATCACCTGGAGGGCCACCTCGCATTCCAGCTTCACCTTCCTGTGTTACGCGAATTCTTGTGCCATCTTCAACTCCTGCTGGAATCTTAACTTCAAGATTTTTTTCACGGCGCGTACGCCCATTTCCACTGCAAACACGACAAGGTTTACTGATCACGCTTCCGGCACCATTACAGCTGGAACATGTTCTTTCAACCGTAAAGAATCCCTGTTGAAATCTTGTTTTTCCGCGGCCGTTACAGCCTGTGCAAGTAATTGGTGCAGCATTTGCTTCGCTGCCTGATCCCTTACAAGTATCGCACGCAACAGCTGTTGTGTATTTAATCCGAGCGTTACTACCCTTAAATGCTTCTTCAAGAGAAATTTCTAAGTTAAACCGAATATCTGAGCCTGGTTGTTTGTAAAGTTGACTTCCTGCAGATCCTCTACCGTCAAAATCACCAAACATTTCATCAATAATATCAGAGAAATTTCCACTAAATCCACCGCCTGAAAAGCCAAATCCGAAGCCAGGATTTCCACCTCCAGGATGACCACCACCACCTTGTTCGAATGCTTCTGCTCCAAAACGATCATATGTTGCACGTTTTTGATCGTCTTTTAAAACATCATAAGCATCCGAGAGTTCTCGGAATTTTTGTTCTGCAGTTTTATCACCCGGGTTACGGTCCGGGTGATATTTCATCGCTTGCTTACGATAGGCTTTTTTTATTTCCTCGGCACTTGCTGTATTGCTAACACCAAGAGTTTTATAAAAATCTTTCTTCGCCATCATCGTACTCTAAAATAATAATTTAAGCTTTTTTGCGATTGTTCTCATCCAAATCTTCAAATTCGGCATCAACAACGGTGGACGTGTCTTCTTGTGTTGACTGAGATTGTTCAGCTTCTGCTCCTTGAGCTTCAGGTGTTTCCGCCTGTGCTTTATAAGCAGCTTCTCCCAATTTCATTGACGATTGCAAAAGCACAGAAAGTTTAGCTTTCAGATCCTCTGCATCTTCACCTTCCATAGCTTGTTTAACTGCAGCAAGATCTGTTTCTATTGCAGTCTTCTCTTCAGCTGAAACTTTATCGCCATGTTCTTGCAGATTCTTCTCTGTGCTATGGACAATTCCATCAGCCTGGTTCTTCGTTTCAATCATTTCACGGCGTGCTTTATCTTCTTCAGCATTAGCCTCAGCCTCTTGAACCATCTTTTCAATATCTTCATCAGACAAACCGCCAGATGCTTGAATGCGAATTTGCTGCTCTTTGTTTGTTGCCTTATCTTTTGCTGAGACTTGAACAATACCATTGGCATCAATATCAAAAGTTACTTCAATCTGAGGCATGCCACGCGGTGCTGGAGGAAGATCCATAAGATCAAATTGCCCCAAAATTTTATTTTGCGCAGCAAGCTCTCTCTCACCCTGGAATACTCTGATCGTAACTGCAGTCTGGCCATCTTCAGCCGTTGAGAATGTTTGACTTTTACGTGTTGGAATTGTTGTGTTGCGATCAATCAGACGCGTAAATAATCCACCCAAAGTTTCAATACCAAGAGACAATGGTGTTACATCTAGCAAAATTACGTCTTTAACTTCACCCTTCAAAACACCGCCTTGAATTGCAGCACCGAGTGCAACAACTTCATCAGGGTTAACGCCACGATGTGGTTCACGCCCGAAGAATGACTTAACTGTTTCGATGATTTTTGGCATACGAGTCATGCCACCAACCATAATAACTTCATCGATCTGGTTTGCACTAAGGCCTGCATCTTTTAGAGCAGCACGACAAGGTTCGATTGTTCTTTGAACCAAATCATCAACCAAAGCTTCTAATTTAGCGCGTGTTAGTTTCACGTTAAGATGCTTAGGTCCAGATGCATCGGCAGAAATGAAAGGAAGATTGATGTCTGTTTGTACAGCGGTTGAAAGCTCGATCTTTGCTTTTTCTGCGCCTTCTTTTAGACGTTGTAGCGCAAGCTTATCTTTACGAAGATCTATACCTTGCTCACGTTGGAATTCTCCAGCGATATAATCAATAAGACGTGCATCAAAATCTTCACCCCCTAAGAAAGTGTCGCCATTTGTTGACTTAACTTCAAAAACACCATCACCAATTTCTAAAACTGAAACGTCAAATGTACCGCCACCAAGGTCATACACAACGACCGTACCGCTCTCTTTTTTATCAAGACCATAAGCAAGCGCTGCTGCTGTTGGCTCGTTGATAATACGGAGGACTTCAAGGCCAGCAATCTTACCAGCATCTTTTGTAGCTTGACGTTGAGAGTCATTGAAGTACGCAGGAACTGTAATAACAGCTTGAGTAACAGTCTCACCTAAATAAGCTTCTGCTGTTTCTTTCATTTTCTGAAGAATAAATGCACTGATCTGGCTTGGGCTATACTTTTCGTTTCTTGCTTCAACCCATGCGTCGCCATTTTCTGATGCTGAGATTTTATAAGGAACGAGATTAATATCTTTTTGTGTCATTGGGTCTGTGAAAGAACGACCAATTAACCGTTTAATTGCAAAAAGAGTATTCTCTGGATTTGTAACTGCTTGACGCTTTGCCGATTGACCGACAAGACGTTCACCATTTTCACTGAATGAAACCATAGAAGGAGTTGTACGTGCACCTTCAATATTTTCTATTACTTTTGCAGTTTTTCCATCCATTACCGCAACGCAAGAGTTGGTTGTCCCAAGATCAATACCAATTACTTTTGCCATGGTTCTCTCCTTTATTTTTTTAATTTGTTGATTAGCAGCACAGTGCTTAGTCTGCTAACAATATAATGATAGTTACGCAAAAAATCAATATTTATAGTGTCGTATTAAGTTCACTCGATGCATCGATGGATGAATTCTCACCTTTAGCTACTCCCACCATTGCTGGGCGAAGCAAACGATCATGCATTGTATAACCGGCTTGTAGGACTTGTATCACCGTTCCATTTGCTTTTCCACTGTTTGGTATTTCAAACATTGCTTGATGAAGGTTGGGATCAAATTTGTCTTCCAAAGGAATCATTTTTTTAATTCCGTGTCTTTCAAAAGTCGTTTCCAACTCTTTTTCAGTCATCTCAATACCAGAAATCAAACCCTTAACGGATTCAGCAAGTTCATTGTGTGATGGGCAGGTTTCAAGTGCTCGGCGCAAATTGTCTCCAATAGAAATCATATCTTTAGCAAAGGCTGTGCTCGCATACTTCAAAGCATCTTCTCTTTCTTTTTGAGAACGACGTCTTAGATTCTCAGTTTCTGCCATCGCACGAAGCCACTGATCTTTCATAGCTGCAAGTTGCTCTTCAAGAGACGGTTCTTGCAATTGGGGCTGTTCTTGCTCTTGAGCAATATCTGAGTCTTGATGATCTTTGTCAAAGGGGTTCATAATCTCTCTCACTCCTTTTATTGTTTATCCTATACCGTTTATGAATGAAAAAATCTGGGATTTAAGATAGAGGTTTCGATTAGAAGTCAAAACTTTAAAATCGCAGATAGCTCATTCTATCTAAGGTTTTAAAGATGAAGATTTATAGTCAAAAGATCAACTTAAAAACAGGTGCTTTTATTCATAAGCGGAATATACTCTCTTAAATGGAGATTAATGATGAAAATATCAACCTAAAAATCAACGTGAGAACGACGAGCTTCTAAAAATGTCATTCTTTAGTGACCCTAACCTTTACCCAATTAAGCTGCCAACCATCTTCGCAGTGTAATTTACAAGGGGAATAATTTTTCCATAGTTCATGCGAGCCGGACCAACAACACCGATGGCACCAATAATTTGTTGGCGAGAATTGTGATAGGGCGCAACAACCAGAGAACACCCTGATAAAGTAAATAAATTATTTTCAGCCCCAATAAAAATCTGCACACCTTCAGCCTTTATGGAAGCATCGAGAAGAGAGCGTAAAGATTCCTTAGTATCAAGGATGTCAAATAGGTTGCGAATTTGTTCGAGTTCATTCACTTCGGTTAAGCCGTGTAAAAGATTGGATTGTCCTTTTACGATGAGAGACCCGCCTTGCTGTCCGCCTGCCCACACAGCAATACCCGCTTCTACAACCTTTGATGCCAGAGTATTCAAATGCGCCTGATGCTGACCAAGCTCTTCATTAATAAGTGTGTTAGCTTGAGCAAGAGTTTTTCCCTCTAAATGTGAATTTAGATAATTCGTTGCTTGCTCTAAAACAGAGGAGGAAACTCCTTTAGGAACATCAATAAGACGATTTTCTACAATCCCGTCTTGAGAGATAATAACAACAAGAGCTTTACCAGGTGATAAACTAACAAACTCTATGTGTTTAAGCTCAGAGTCTGTTTTTGGGGCCATCACTAAACCTGCACACTTAGCAAGACCAGATAACATTGATGTTGCTTCCTCAAGAACGCTTGAAAGGCTGAGCCCTGCAGTTTGACAACGATGTTCAATTTGTTTTCGATCAATTTCATTAAGATCACCAATCTCTAGCAAGCCATGCACAAAAAATCTGAGGCCATCTTCTGTTGGTAAGCGTCCTGCTGATGTGTGGGGCGCATATAATAATCCAGCCTCTTCCAAATCCGCCATAATATTGCGAATGGTAGCAGGAGAAAGAGGTGTTTTAAGACGTCTTGATAGTGTTCTCGAGCCTACTGGATCGCCCGTCTCAACATAGGCATCCACCAGTTCCCTGAAAACTTCAAGAGATCTTTGATTAAGCTCGGCTAGCGTTATAGACATAGAAAATGATTCACTCGAAATTTACTTTCCAAATTATGCCACATACTATAGATATTATCTATACCCCTTATGAATGAGGATGTGAGGTACACATCAATATTTTAGAAGAGTTAATATGCGCATCGGTGATAGAAAAAGTAATGAATTGCGTTCTGTGTTTTTGGGACCAAGTTTTGTAAAGTATGCAGAAGGATCTTGTTTCGTAAAATTTGGCGACACACATGTTATTTGTGCAGCAACAATTGAAGACAAAGTTCCTCCATTTCTTCGCAACACCGGTAGCGGTTGGATTACAGCAGAATATGGAATGTTACCACGTTCAACGCATCAACGTGTTGATCGTGAAGCTGCTAAGGGAAAACAAAGCGGACGGACTCAAGAGATTCAACGCTTAATTGGCAGAGCTTTACGTTCTATTGTTGATTTAAAAGCCTTGGGTGAACGACAAATTAGAATAGACTGCGATGTGTTGCAGGCTGATGGTGGTACCAGGACAGCCAGTATCACAGGTGCATATGTTGCCCTTCATCAGGCTTTGCAAAAAATGGTAAACAATAAAGTGCTAGCAAAACTTCCTCTAACTGGACAAATTGCAGCTGTTTCGTGTGGCGTAGTGGCGGGGCAATCTTTATTGGATCTTAACTACCAAGAAGATTCGACCGCTGAAGTTGACGCCAATTTTGTGATGACGGGCGATGGCAAGCTTGTGGAAATTCAAGCAGCAGCTGAAAAAGGTGCATTTGCTGAGGATGCATTCAACGAGATGCTCGCTCTTTCAAAAGCTGGAATTGCTGAATTAATTCAATTACAAAAACAAGCGTTGAAGATTGATTAAGTGAGAAAATTCGAATCAAATAAACTCGTTCTTGCCACTCACAATCCTGGCAAAGTTAAAGAAATAAGTCGGCTTCTAAAAGATTTTAATTTAGAAATTATTTCAGCAGCAGATTTTGGGATCATTGAGCCAGAAGAAACAGAAATGACTTTTACTGGGAATGCTCGCCTGAAGGCGCTTCATAGTGCACATCAGAGCGGTATTCCTGCGTTAGCTGATGATTCAGGTTTGGTTATTCCCGCGTTAAATGGGCAGCCGGGAATTTTTTCGGCGCGCTGGGCTGGCCCCAATAAAGACTTTAACAGTGCAATCGAACGCGTTGAAAATGAGTTAATTGGAAAAACAGATCTCTCTGCTTCCTTCGTGTGTGCGCTAGCATTAGCCTGGCCAGATGGTCATGTTGAAATAGTTGAAGGACGATGCGATGGCCAGTTAGTTTTTCCAGCTCGAGGAACGCATGAATTTGGTTATGATCCAATTTTTATTCCACAGGGTCATGAAAAAACTTTTGGAGAAATGACCCTTGAGGAAAAAGCATTGCTCTCACATAGAACAAATGCATTCAAAATGCTCGTTGATGGATGTTTTAATTTGTGACATTCGCCCTTTACGTTCATTGGCCTTTTTGTAAATCTAAATGTCCTTACTGTGACTTTAACAGTCATGTGCGTCAGTCAATTGATGAGGCGCGATGGCGAGATGCCTTGTTGTTGGAGCTAGAGCGCACGGCTGCCTGGACTGGCAAACGAAATTTAACCAGTATTTTCTTTGGCGGTGGAACACCTTCTTTAATGGATCCTAAAACCGTTGAGTCTGTGATCGATAAAGCAACTCAATTATGGACAGCAACGCCCTCTTTAGAAGTTACGTTAGAAGCAAATCCAAATTCTATTGAAGCTAGCCAATTCAAAAACCTAAAATCAAGTGGTGTTAATCGTATCTCTATCGGAATTCAGGCGTTAAACGACATGGATTTAAAAGCTCTTGGGCGATTACACAGTGCTGAAGAAGCCACGTCAGCGATTAAAACGGCTTGCTCCATTTTTGACAGAGTTTCTTTTGACCTCATTTATGCGCGCCCACATCAAACCTTAGAGGCATGGAGAGAAGAACTAGCGCAGGCTCTGAATTTCAACACCGAACATCTATCCCTCTATCAGCTCACAATAGAACCAGGAACAGCCTTTGCCACTCTTCACGCCAGAGGTGAATTAAAGATACCCGATTCTGATCTTGCGGCTGATTTTTATGAACTCACCCAGGAGATGATGGAGGCAAAGGGATTGCCTGCTTATGAAATATCAAATCACGCGAGAATAGGGGCTGAATGCCAACATAATTTAGTGTATTGGCGTTATCAAGATTATGCAGGCGTTGGCCCTGGTGCGCATGGTCGCGTAACAATCAACGGAGAAAAGATTGCAACACAGCAGAAAAAGGCGCCAGAGACCTGGCTGGATGCTGTGTTTAATCAGGGAAATGGTAATGAGCCACCTGTCATCATCTCTGCGGCCGAACAAGCAGAAGAAATACTCATGATGGGTCTTCGTCTGCAAGAAGGCGTACATTTGCCAAAAGGTATCACACCTTTTCACCCTTACATAAATCAGCCAAAACTTTCTCTTCTGATTGAACAAAATCTTTTAACCCTTAGTCAAGATAGACTTATCGCTACCAAGGCAGGGCGCCAGCGTCTTAACTCTGTCCTACAACTTCTTCTCGTTTAACTTTCTTGTGTAACTCTTCAAATTTACGCTATAGATTTTATAGTGCTATTTTATAAGTTTACGGAGATGTTTTTTATGGATACTTTCTCAATTTTCACTTGGTCTTTAACAGTTGCTACCGTTTATGGAGCATTTTTAAATAGCCAAAGTAAGAAGATCGGTTTTTTGGTTTGGGGAATATGCAACGTTGCATGGTTTGCTGTTGATGCAAGCCGTGGTATATGGGCGCAATGTGGTCTCTATATTGTATTTATTGGGTTTAATGTTTACGGATGGATTAAGTGGACAGCTAAAGAAAAACTAGAAGCAGAAAAATTAGCCGCTGCAGCTTAATTTTAAAGCGAAGACTTAAACACTTCTCACTGTCTCTCTCAATAGTGTTCTCCTCAATCTTGTCATCCCCGGGCTCGACCCGGGGATCTCAAGCAATCTTATTTATGTATCTAAGAAGCTACGCAATTTACGAGAACGACTTGGGTGCTTTAGTTTACGCAAAGCCTTCGCTTCGATTTGGCGAATACGCTCACGTGTAACGGCAAACTGTTGTCCAACTTCTTCCAATGTATGGTCCGTGTTCATACCAATACCAAAACGCATTCTAAGAACTCGTTCCTCACGTGGTGTTAAGCTTGAAAGAACGCGCGTTGTTGTCTCACGTAAATTTGCATGAATTGCTGCTTCAATCGGAAGAACTGCATTTTTATCTTCGATGAAATCACCGAGATGACTATCTTCCTCATCACCAATTGGTGTTTCCAAACTAATTGGCTCTTTAGCAATTTTCATGACTTTGCGAACTTTATCCAAAGGCATAATCAGTTTTTCTGATAATTCTTCAGGTGTAGGTTCTCTGCCAATTTCATGCAGCATTTGCCTTGATGTTCGAACCAATTTATTGATTGTTTCAATCATATGAACAGGAATACGAATTGTGCGTGCCTGGTCCGCAATCGAACGTGTAATAGCCTGACGAATCCACCAAGTTGCATAGGTTGAAAACTTATAACCACGACGATATTCGAACTTATCAACCGCTTTCATCAAGCCGATGTTGCCTTCTTGGATCAAGTCTAAGAACTGTAATCCGCGGTTTGTGTATTTTTTTGCAATCGAAATAACCAAACGCAAGTTAGCCTCAATCATTTCTTTCTTTGCTCTTGAAGATTCTCTTTCTCCGCGTTGAATAATCGTTACAATTCGGCGAAACTCTACAAAAGGAAAGCCAATCTTCTTTGTAACATTCTCAACTTCAGCAAGGAGGCTATTAATATCACCTTCATGGTTTTCTAAGAATTTTTTCCAATGCTTATCGGTAAGTTTTTGGATTTTTTCAAGCCACGCTGGATTTATGTTTTGTCCGGTAAAGTGAGAGAGAAACTGCGTACGCTTAACGCCACAACTCTCAGCATAAGTTGCAAGATTGCGCTCAAGACCTGCAATACCACGATTCAATGCATTGTGTTGTTCTACAAGGTCTTCAATGCGGTGGTTGTTAATTTTAATTTCATCAAAAAGATTAATTAATTCTTCTTTTAGTCCCTGATACAAAGCATCATCTGCAAGCAATGAGCTATCTTTTCCAGCTTTAGATGCTTTTTGATGATGTGCATAAAGTTTTGCATAAACTTCAGCATACTTAGTCATCAAAGCAAGGGTCTTAGGTTTTAAAGTTTCTTCAACGTCTGATAAAGGAATTGTCGCAACAACTGCCTCTTCTTCAGTGATTATCTCTTCTTCCTCTTCCTCCACATCGTCAACAACAGCTTCTTCAGCAACAGCGCCCTCTTCATCAAAGTTTGCGCTTGTATCAAGAGTAATAATATCTCTTAAAAGTAGCTTGCCTGCTTCAAGTAGATTTTGCCAATTTTTCAAAACCTGGGCTGTAAGAGGACTCTCACAAAGCCCACCAAGCATCATCAGTTTTCCAGATTCGATACGCTTCGCTATGGTGATTTCACCTTCGCGAGACAAAAGCTCTACGTTCCCCATTTCGCGCAAGTACATACGAACAGGATCATCAGTACGACCTGCCGATTCTTCTGCAGCTTCTTCGCCGTTGCTGTCATCAAAATCTCTGGTGGCTGGTGCTAATTCACCAGCTAATAAAGGCTCTTCAGCCTCATCAGTATCAACAATGCTGATTCCCATTTCTGAAATCATTGTCATCGACTCATCAATCTGATCAGACGTTAATTGATCTTGAGGAAGTGCTTCGTTCAACTCATCATACGTGATGTATCCTCTCTCTTTACCTTTTGATATAAGGCGCTTGAGAACTGGATTTGTTTTGCCAAACTCGATTAGAGGGATATCACCATCTGAGCTTGCGACTTCTTCTGTTTTTCTAGTTGGTTTACTGGCCATGTTTTCCTCTTTTCAGATCAATATACTTTCAGGTCGTTTTCAGGTTTTCCGTTTTTAAATTTTTAAGTCGTTGCCAAGACTCGTCATTAAAATTACTTCTGAGTTCTTCTTCAGCTAAAGACACCTGCAGATTAAGTTGACTCTTTAACTCTGTCATGCTCCACAGTTCTTTCCAACCCAACAAAGCTTTTTCTGAATCTTCACTACTATGCGCGAATGAAGCGCATAAATAAAGATCCGCTGTTAAAAGTCCAGATAAAATATTTCCAAAACCCTGTTGCTCTAATTCACTTATCATATATGCAGCTGAAATCTCAGTTGTTTTATTGCTTATCTCTATTAACTTCTCTGGCAGGAACTTCCACTCACTATTCTCAATTCGCAAATTTATGAGTTGTTCTGCAACCTCTGCTATTAATGTGGGGTGATTTATTAAAGTTACCAGTAAAATTTTCTGCTTAAGATCTTTTTGTTCTGAGACCTGTTGTTTCGGGCGAACTCTTTGAGAGGGAGGAGGAGTGGTTACCTTGTTTCTTCTCTCTGGAGACACAGTCTGCTCAAACCACAGTTTCTTAAAGCGATTCTCAAAATCAGCTTGATAAAAATAACGGATTTCACTATCAGCAATTTCTTTTAAGGTTGTATTAATATCATGCTTGAGGCTTGCTTTTGCTTCAGGCGTATTAATACTTTTCTCTTTTGTAAGGATATCCCACAGAACATCAACTAATTTTTGTGGCGAAGAGACAAGTTTTTTAAAGACATCTTGCTGCCCAGACCGGACAAGACTATCTGGATCATCTCCAGGAGCTAAAAAACAAAACTGCAAAGACTGGTTAGATTTTAAAAAGGGCAGCGCTCTATGTGCTCCCCGTTTCGCTGCACTTAATCCAGCATTATCACCATCGAAACATAAAATTGGCTCTCTACATGTTTTCCACATTAGCGCCATCTGTTCCGGGGTTAAAGCTGTTCCTAAGGGCGCAACAGCCGAAGTCCAACCAGCTTGATGGAGAGAGATAACGTCTAAATATCCTTCTACTAATAAGTATGAATTATCTGCGCGTGCTGCTGGTAGCGCATAATGATAACCATATAAAGTATGACTTTTACTAAAAATTGGAGTCTCAGGAGAGTTTAAGTATTTTGGTTCACCCTCTTGCAAAATCCTACCGCCAAAAGCAATAACTTTCCCTTTTGAATCCCATATAGGAAAAATAATTCGCCCTCGAAATCGATCATAAGCCGGACGACCATCTTCCGGTTGAATGACAAGCCCAGCTGTCATGATTAAAGAAAGACTAAATCCTTGTGCTTCAAGCGCTTCTTTAAGTCCTTGTTTTTTTGAAGGTGCATAGCCAAGACGAAACTGCGAGGTTGTCTTGGCTGTAATCTTTCGTGCTGCCAAGTATTCTCTCGCGACCTCACCGCTATTCAAAGAAAGCTGCTGTTCAAACCAAACACATGCAGCTTCTACAACCTGATATAATGAAGGGTCTGTTTTAGGCTTTGAGTCATTTGTGTTTGTTTTTTTAGGAAGCGGAATTCCCGTTTTTTCTGATAGAAATTCGATAGCTTCCATAAAAGGGAGATTTTGTTTGTTCGTTAGATAATCCAGCAAATCCCCATGCGCACCACAGCCAAAGCAATGATAAAATCCCTTTTCATCATTAACAGTAAATGAAGGAGTTTTCTCAGGATGGAACGGACACAGTCCAGAAAATCCACGACCCTTACGTGTTAGACGCACATCTATACCAACAATTTCGGAAACTGTTATCCGGTTGCGAACTAAATTAAGGAAAGGTGCTAAATCTGACATGAATACATTACTTGTAGCATACTTTCTTTTACGATGAAATACCTCTTATCTACCTCGCTTAAATGAGGCTCTTATTTTTGCTCTACCCAATCGTGTAAAAAGAGCAGAGATGTTTTTGAGGCAAAATCACCCTCGGAGTTGTTTAAAATTACGATGAGTTTACAAAACCTCCTCAGCTTCATCCATAACAACAGAACGACCTGCCATTTTCATTACGTCAGAATAGCGCTGCTTAGATCCACCGGCAAAACCTTTGGTCAACAAAAATCCATCAATCGCACTGAAAACATCCCCAAAATCACAGTCTTCAAAAGCAGCATGAAGAGCAACCGTTGCACAATTCAGTTGATGATTTTTTAGTTTAAACACTTCAAGAGCAGTCAAAGGTGAAGAATAATCAATAAACAGTGCATCAATAGTCTTAGTCCCTAGGTTTCTTCCAAGAGATTGCAAACTCTTTATCATCAGATCAGCTTCAGCATAGTTAGCCGTACGACTGAAATTCATGCCAAAAGTTCCGCCTGTTGCCAAAACATTGAACTGAAGAGTTTGCATGTCTTCAATTTCTTTAGAGCTCACAAAGCCTGAAGAAGAGCCAAAACTGCTTCTTTGCTCTTCTTCAAAGAGTGAAGCTATCTCTAAAACACGCACAGGAAGAGAGATTGCTTTTCTATCAGATTTTTGATTATTAAAAGTATTACATGTTTGCAAGAAAGTTTTCCAAAGCTCTACAGCCTCTGTCTTTTTGACAAAACTTCGTTGCATAAAACTCTGCTGGAGTTCATTAATATCTTTAGCTTCTTCCTTAGTTTTGCGTGGAAGATCATTCCAATCATTAGCTTTTATTGGTTTTTGGTTCACAACAGCACTCAGAGCAAGTGAAATAAAGTCTTGTTCTTGTGCATCTTCAGGCAAATAACGCTGAATTTCTCCTGCAACTTCTGTCCATAAATCAGAATTTAAGGGAGAAATTTGGGCGTATTTACCAAAGACCATACTTTTTGCTTCTCGACGTCGCACTTCAATCGATGTTGTGTCTGCAACACTTGTAAGATGGGATGCGCTAAAAGGATCATAGCTATAATCGACATCAGGGATCATGCTTGTATCGAGACCACAATCAACTAAGTTTGCATTAAAAGAGTGGTTATTCCGTTTCTTTGCTACAGCCAGAAGCTCATTAAATCCCGGTAATTCCATTATGTTCTGAGCACGCATAAACTCATCAATTGCTCCTTTAATGATATCTTCTCTGAAACTTTTTCTAATAATTAAGCCTGATTCATTTTTAGAACACGCCCACTGAACAAAACCAGGAACATACGTTAAATCATTGCCCTGATTATCTACAAGGTCATAATGACCAGATGCCCAATAGTAATCGACAAAAGAAGTTGCCTGAGCTCCCGTTCTTTGATCTAGTTGATCCCGCACACCTAAATAGTATAAAGCGAGCATTGTTTGGGCACGTGTGTGTCTTTCAAAAAAATTCGCTTCATTCATGATTTTTAATGCACGAACTCTTTCCGAATAAACAAATTTCCATTTTTTTGCTTGAATAGGATTTTTGCGAACCTCAGCTTCCCACAGAGCGGCACTGGGGCGTAACTCAGAGAGTTTGTCAATAATTTCCCTTCCTTTGGCTGTAAAGCGAGAACTTAAAGCATCAAGATTTTCCCCTGTAAATTGTTTCGTACCATCCCCAAATATACCATCCCCATAGTCAATTCGAACAAGCTGAAGCTTATCTTGCCGGTATTGCAGCAAAAAATTACGACCCGTTGAGTCACTAGCACTTGTAATAATATGATGTAAAAAAAGCTCATCCATACTTGCAGGATCGACAAGATTTAATACTCTATTCGTTGCTACTATGCCTTGCGTTTCACCTACCGTCTCTTTGTAGTGGTTAGCTAATCGACAAACAGATAAATCACCATGTTTTCCACAAATTCCTTTTAATTCTAAAGCAAGTGAGTCTGACGCCACCGTTTGCTCATCAGTATCAGTATCAAAAAGGCGTATAAATTTTTCATATCGAACGCCATTAATTGATACTTTAGGCGCCAAGTGATCTGCCAATCCTAATTCTTCAGCTATTTTGTAGGCAAACTCTTCCAATCCACCCAAAGCTTTACGAGCCAACGCTTTGCCAGAAGGATTTGTAATGACGGAAATTGAACTGCAATCTGAAAGTTCACTCCTATCAATTTTTTGAGGCGCACTTTTGCTTTCTATAGCTTTCCTTAAAGCCTGAGTCCAGGACGAATCATGAGTTGACCCTAGAGCAGAAAAAGCTATGAAAAATGTAAAAATTATTACATTAAAACAATTGTGCATATTTAAATTTCGCCCATTATGACATAAATTGATCTTAGATCATTTATATGTGTGTGATTTTTAAATCATCAATACTTAAAAATATCATGTGAATATCCCTATTTATTTTTGCTCTACCCAATCGTGTAAAAAGAGCAGAGATGTTTTTGAGGCAAAATCACCCTCGGAGTTGTTTAAAATTACAATACCAAGTTTTCTTGTCGAAAGAAAACTCACGAAATTGCAAAACCCCTTGACCCATCCACCATGAAAAATAATACGCTTCTTTTTTGTCTCGACAACACGCCAGCCCATTCCATAATAAGATTTAAAATCTCCTATAAAAATATTTTTCAACCACAATTTAGCATCAGCGGCTTCAATGGCAGGTGTATGAAAATCTTGCAAATCTTCTGGGTTCAAAAGGCCAGGCAATCCAACCAATTGGAAGATCAAGAATTGTGCCATATCATGAATACTTGAATTAATGCCTGCTGCAGTAAAAGCAGCTGCATGATAGAATCTAGAATAATTCTTAGAGGGATAGAGGGTTTTATTCTTATTTTTCTGATGTGGCCAAGCACGATTTTCTTGGGCCATGAATGCTGGATAGCCAATCGTTGTCTGATTCATTCCCAATGGTGTAAAAAGTTTCTGATGTAAAAGATTTTCCATTGGTTGATTCTGTGACTGTTCAACAATATCTTGCATTAAGCTAAAAACAAAATTGTGGTAATCAAAAGCCATTCCAGGCTCTTCTTGATTTGCTGTTTCCAGATCTCTAATTAACTGATCTCTCAGTACGCCTTTTTCAATCTTACTGTTCCAACCTGCTCGCTTAAAACCACTTACATGAGTCAAAATATGTCGCAGGGTTGTTTTTGGTTTTAGATAAGAACAATAAGGCTGTACAGAAGTATCTAGATTAATCAGTCCTCGTTTATTAAGAAGCGCAATTAATGTCGCTGCAATTGGCTTTGATGCAGAGCCCAATTGGAATGATGTATTCAGATCAATCTTATCGCTCTCTCCTTTTTTCTTAACGCCATAAGATTTCATAAAAACAATCTGACCTTGATCAACAACTGCTACCGCACAGCCAACAACTTCTTGCTGTTTGATTTTCTTCAAAATATATTGGTCTAGCTTTTGCAACGCTGGCGTTAGAGACGATGCAAATAAGGGCACTTGCGTGAGGAAAAGAATGCAAAGGAATAATAAGAGAGATTTTAGAAACGCTACTTTCATTTTTGCAAATTATCTTTATCGACTGTCTCTTTCTTTTTAAAAGACATAGGATTAGCCGTACTTGTATTTGGATTAGTCATATCTACCGCCTCTTCTATCTCTCCATTAGGAAACACTGTATCAAAGCCTAAACCTTGATTTTCCGCAGAAACAGAAGAATGACTTCTTGACCTCATATCGACATCCAGATCTTCCTGTTCCATATTAAAACCTAGATCTTCCTGTTCCATATTAAAATCTAGATCTTGCTTCGCTGCAGAAACAGAAGAACGGCCTGCCAGTTCCATTAACTTACCGTGGCGCTCTTTGGAATTCGTAAACGATCTAGATAGTTTTTTTCTCAAAACTAAATCAATTGCTTCAAAAACATCATCACCATGCTGCTCAAAAAGAGCAGAATGTAAGGCAATAACAGCGCAATTTATTTGATGATTCTCTAACTGATATTTTTGAGCCTCACTCAAATCTTGAAAATATTTTACAAAAAGTGCATTTAAAATTTTTTGAACATTACGTAGGTCGTATCCAATGGATTCCAAACTCGCTATCATAATTTCGGCTTCCTCAGAAGTCGCTGTACGCTCAAAATTCATGCCAAAAGTTCCACCCATGGCTAAAACATTTGATTGGAGAATTGCTATTTCTTTAAGTTCTTTGGGATGATCGCAATCTTCATTTTTCTTTTTAAAGAGCTGAGCTATGCCAAGAATGCGTATTGCATGTGGTAAGTTCGGTGAGCTTTTTTGGCTTAATTTGTCGTGCCTTTCAAGAAAGCAATGCCATAAGAAATCTGCTTCTACTCGCTGAGCAAAATCTTTCTGCAAAAAGCTGGTGTGAAGGGGAGATGGAGCATGATCTAAGATCGTGCTTAATCCAACAAAAATAAAATCTTCTGGTAATTTTGATTTTAATGCCTCATTGCCTGACAATAGAGAAAGATATTTTGATTTTTCTACTCTATCCCAAAAATCTATATCCAAAGGAAGTGTGTTTAGAAGACTGAGATCAGCCTTTAAAAGCATATTTCTAACAACGCTATCTTCTATAAATCCTGGGGCGATTTCCAAAAATTTATCTATATCAATACCTTCTATAATGCTAATTATATTGCTAGCCTGCAGTATGTGTTCTACATCTATTTTTTTCTCTTTCATCGCTCTCAGTAGCTTAAATTTACCCTCTCTAGCAGCAAGAAAAACTAAGTTTCGCCCCAAAGAGTTTCTATATTTTTCACAGAATGTTTTACCATTTTTGGTCTCAAGAAATTCGATTAATTCCTCCTCATTCAAATTCTTTATATCTAGCTCACGAGAAGTTGGGATAGGAGTACCGCTTTTACCGTAAAGATGCGACATACTTGCCACTGCTGCGGGCGTATATATAAGAAATAATGAGACTGTGAAACTGGTGAGTAATCTTATTGAAAGAGATATGAGTGTGTGCATAACAACAAATTTTACTAAAATTAAATGTACTTGTTTTTAGTAGTAGCAAAAAAAATATTCTGAGAATAGATAGAAAGTACTCCTTACTCCCTATTTTTCTTCATACTATAGAAAAAATTCTGTTCCTATTTTATTCATTAACAAGAACCACACACTCTTCACTGTTCACCTGAGCATAGCCACTTGTGATGTCAAAAGTTTTATAGATTTCACCTGCACGATAGAGCGCGATTGTTCCTGCTTTTAATTTACTAATCATCGGTGTATGTTTTGCCATAATTCCAAAATCACCCTCTGTTCCTGGCAAGACAGCCATAGAGACACTCTCCTTGTAGAGGGTTTGGTTTATTGATAAAAGATGAAATTCGAACTCTAACAACTTTCTGCCTTCTTTATTGCTTCTTCAATCGTTCCAACCATATAAAAGGCCATTTCAGGTAAGTGATCATAGTCGCCTCTTGCGATCCCTTTAAATCCTTGTATGGTATCCGCTAGCGAAACAAATGTACCAGGAGTTCCTGTGAAAATTTCCGCAACATGAAAGGGCTGAGATAAAAACCGTTGGATTTTTCTAGCGCGATCCACGTTCAACTTGTCTTCATCAGACAATTCATCCATACCAAGAATCGCAATAATATCTTGCAACGATTTATAGGTTTGCAAAATCCTTTGAACATCACGTGCGACGGCATAGTGTTCTTCACCTACAATTGTGGCATCAAGAATGCGAGAGGTGGAATCCAAAGGATCAACGGCAGGATAAATTCCTAATTCTGCAATTTGTCGACTGAGAACTGTTGTTGCATCCAAATGGGTAAAGGAGGCAGCTGGTGCTGGATCTGTAAGGTCATCCGCAGGCACATAAACAGCCTGAACGCTAGTGATAGACCCTTTATTAGTCGTTGTAATTCTTTCTTGAAGCTCTCCCATCTCTGTTGACAGTGTTGGTTGATAACCAACTGCAGATGGCATACGTCCTAATAGGGCAGAAACCTCTGATCCTGCTTGTGTAAAGCGAAAAATATTATCAATAAAAAAGAGAACATCTTTCCCTTCATTGTCTCTAAAATGTTCCGCGACAGTTAGTCCGCTAAGGGCAATACGTGCTCTGGCTCCTGGTGGCTCATTCATCTGTCCGTAAATCAAAGTTGCTTTTGAGCTGTTATCTTCAAGATTAATGACTCCAGAATCAATCATTTCATGATAGAGATCATTACCTTCACGCGTACGTTCACCAACCCCAGCAAAGACTGAATAGCCACCATGCGCTCTGGCAATATTATTAATAAGCTCCATAATCAAAACAGTTTTGCCAACACCCGCGCCGCCAAATAAACCGATCTTACCACCACGTGGATAAGGCGTTAGAAGATCTATAACTTTAATTCCTGTTACCAAAATTTCCGTTTCAGTGGATTGTTCAGAAAACTCTGGAGCTTCACGATGAATTGGTAAATATTTTGCAGCATTAACCGGGCCGCGTTCATCAATTGGCTCACCTATAACATTTAGAATGCGCCCCAACGTCTCTGGTCCTACTGGCATCATAATTGGATTTCCAGTATCATAGACTGTCTGGCCACGTGTTAAGCCGTTGGTTGAATCCATGGCAATTGTTCTTACCATTTTTTCACCAAGATGCTGCGCTACTTCTAAAATGAGATGCTTTTTAGGGTTATCAGGATACGGCACCTCTAATGCATTTAAAATAGATGGCAGCTCGCCATCAAAATGCACGTCAATAACGCTTCCAAGAATTTGAGTGATGATACCCGATTCTCTCGGTTTTTTAGGAAGCTGGGCGGACATAAGATTTAGATCTCCTGTGTTTATGATGAAAACGCTTCAGCGCCAGAGATAACTTCAATTAACTCTTTCGTGATTTGCGCTTGACGTGTGCGATTATAATTAAGTTCTAGTTTTTTAATCATATCACGTGCATTACGCGTTGCGCTATCCATAGCTGTCATTCTAGCTGCTTGTTCACAAACAGCTGTTTCTAGTAAAATTTGATAAATCTGCATTGTTAAATTCTGCTTAAGAATTTCTGGCAACAACTCTTTTTGATTCGGCTCAAACAGATATGAATCTTTAGACTCATAAGATCCACAAGAAAATGGAACTAAAGGAGTTTCAACAATTTTTTGTACAAGAGCATTCTTAAAAACACTATGAACAATTGTTACAGCACCAATAATTTTTGCTTCTAAAAGTTCAAATATTATGCCTGAGATTTCCTCGGCAGCAGCCAGCTTTCCTTGCTTCTCATCAATTTTACTATTAATTTCTTCTGGAATAGATATCAAGTAATCCTTGAAATTCTGCTCCATACTTTTTCGGCTCTTACGCCCAACATTTAAAATTTTAAAATCTTGGAACTGAGGAACGACTGATAATGTTCTTCTAATAATCGCACTATTAAATCCACCACATAACCCACGATTAGAGGTGACGATAACAACAAGATGGGGTCCATCATTGCCAGTAAGTAGGTAGGGCAGGGAATCTAAATCTTGGCGATCTGCCAAAATCGGAAAAATCATGCTCTGAAATTTTTGTGTATAGGGCGTGGTTTTTGTTAATAAATCTTGGTTTTGCCTAAACCTAGAGGCAGCAACCATCTTCATAGCACCCGTAATTTTCTGAGTTGCTTTGATAGACTTAATTCTGTCTCTAAGAGTCTTTAAATTAGCCATTAATGATTTTAAATATCTGTATTAAATGTCTCAATAAATTGAGTCAGAAATTTAGAGAGTTTATCTTCATTATCGCTGCTTAGTATACCTGTCTCTTGAATTTCTTGGAAAATCTCAGGATGTTCAGCTCTTAGCATATCGCGGTACTCTACTTCAAATTCGCCTGTATCTTTTACAGCTACTTGATCTAAAAATCCACGAACACCCGCAAAAAGTGTAACGACTTGTTCTGCAATATTAAGAGGGGCGTATTGTGTTTGTTTGAGTAATTCTGTTAATCGATGGCCACGCTCTAAAAGCTTTTGAGTTGAAACATCAAGATCTGACGAAAACTGAGCAAATGAAGCCATTTCCCGATACTGCGCCAATTCTAATTTGATTCGTGAAGAGACTTGTTTCATAGCTTTACTTTGAGCTGCAGACCCAACGCGACTAACAGACAAGCCCACATTGATGGCGGGACGAATACCTTTATAAAAAAGATCTGTCTCAAGAAATATTTGACCATCCGTTATCGAGATAACATTGGTTGGAATATAAGCAGATACGTCACCAGCTTGAGTCTCAACAATTGGCAGAGCCGTTAAGGAGCCGCCGCCAGATTCATTGCATAATTTTGCTGCTCTCTCAAGTAAGCGAGAGTGTAAATAAAATACATCACCTGGGTAGGCTTCTCGTCCCGGTGGACGCCTTAATAAAAGAGACATCTGTCTGTAAGCAATTGCGTGTTTTGATAAATCATCATAGATAATCAAAGCGTGCATGCCATTGTCGCGGAAATATTCGCCCATAGCACAAGCAGCATACGGGGCAAGATACTGCATTGGGGCAGGGTCAGAAGCTGTTGCCGCTACAACAATTGTATATTCCAAAGCACCGTGATCTTCTAATTTTTTAACAATGTGAGCAACAGAGGAACGTTTTTGCCCAATGGCCACATAGATACAATACAGTTTTTTAGATTCGTCTGCTGACTGATTAATTTGCTTTTGATTCAAGATTGTATCAAGAGCGATGGTTGTTTTGCCTGTCTGTCTATCGCCAATGATTAACTCTCTTTGTCCTCTGCCAATTGGCACGAGAGAATCAATTGCTTTGATGCCGGTTTGCATTGGCTCAAATACAGAACGACGCTCAATAATTGATGGGGCATTTACCTCAATGAATGATGGGTTGACATCTGTTAAAGGGCCATCACCATCAATTGGGCGTCCCAATGCATCAACAACTCGCCCTAATAGGCCTTTTCCAACAGGAACTTCAGCGATTTTCTTTGTTCTCTTAACAAGATCACCTTCTTTAATGAACCTGTCATTTCCAAAGATTACAACGGCAACATTGTCTGCTTCTAAATTTGAAGCAATTCCTTTTACAGGTTCTCCAGTGCTTGGAAAAAACTCAACCATCTCTCCTAATTGAACTTTTTCTAAGCCATAGATTCTCGCAACGCCATCTCCGATGGATAGCACCCGGCCTGTTTCTGCCATGTCGATGTTAGGTGTAAATTGCGCAATCTGCTCTTCTATAATAGCTGAAATTTCTGCAGCACGCAGTTTCATTAATCCTCCCCTTTCATGGCGCTAGCCACACCTTTTAATTGATTAGCAAACGATGCATCTATGAATCGATTGCCGAATTGTACAGCAATTCCACCTAAAAGTGTTGAATTTGTTGCATAATTTACAATTAATTTTCCAGGAAAGATTTTTTGTAAGATTTTACCCAATTGTTGCTTTAAAGAAGCTGTGAGAGGGTGGGCTGCGTGCACAGTAACCGACTTCACATTTTCTTGATTATCAATAAGCATTTCATAGCTTTTCAGAATCTGTGGGTAATACTTAAAGCGCTGGGCATTTGCCAGCGTTCTCAAAAATGACTGAGATATCTTGGAAAAACCAACGCCTTGAGTAATTGTATCTAGGAATTGAATTTTCTGGGTTCGATGAAGTGTTGGATTGGTTAAAATCTTATGAGAAAGATCATAATCATTAATCATTTTACCAAAACTTAACAATTCTTCCTTAACCTGATGAATAAAATCTTCTCGTTGAGCTAGGTTAAAGAGAGCGCGTGCATAACGGCCAGGTAGGGATGTTAGGCTTGCAGCAAAGAAAGTATCGTTCATTATTATAAACTCATTTTGTTGCTCTCTTCTTCTCGGTAGCACACCCGTTGGAGAAATACAAGCTTTATCAAAATTTTATCAATAATTTTAATGATTTATTAAGGTTTTATAAAATCTCAGACAAGTGCAACTGTGCACTGCCTCGTTTAAGAGCTTTAGGTTGAGACTCAGATGGAGCCCAGCCCGTTAAATAAACAACATCAAATGTTGCAGGGATAGATCCATCCGCACTACCATAACGACTTTGATAAATTTCTGCAGCTCGATTTAATAAGGTTCGTGTTGCCATACGCTGACTACGCCCCAAAAATGTATTGGTTTCTCCCATCCCTTTTAGGTCTGCCATTAAGTCAAATAATGAAGCATAAGAAACAACGATTCTATCATAATCAACAACAGGAAGCGCAAAGCCAGCGCGTTGTAGTAATGCTCCAGAATCCCGGGTACTAATAAAGGCAGAAACCCTAGGGCTAATTCCTTGATGCAATTCAATCTCTGCTTGCTGCAAACACTCTCGAAGTTCAAACAAAGTATGCTCGCCAAAAAAAGCTGCAAGCAATAAACCATCTGACTTTAAAGCCATCCTCAATTGATAAAGCATTCCAGGAAAGTCATTGACCCAATGAAGGGAGAGACAGCTAACGATTAAGTCCAGGCTATGAAATGCAAAGGGAAATTGCTCTTCGTCCAAACAGACTCGTATTTGCATTGGATCGGCGTGTCGCAACATTGCTTCTGATAAATCACTGAAAATCATAGTCGTGATGGTGTTGCAATTTTCTTGGCTAAATTGGCCTGAATAACCAAGCTCTACTGCACAATCAAACCTACGCTTGATAAAACTTAAACGATCTTTCAAACGATCAGCAATTTCTTCTTTCAAGAATGTATGCTGCTCAAAATTGCCAGAAGCTCTATCTTTGCGCTTTCTTAATAGGCTTCTGTCATAAAGTTGAGGGACACTCATTCCCGCTCTCTCCGCCGTCATGCCCGCGAAGGCGGGGTCAGGTGTTTATAGACCATTATTAAATCTGAATTATTTAAAAACTTGGATTCATTCCTTTTTAAGCAGACTTTTTAATCTTCTTTTTAGGTTTTTTAATGTTCCATTTAGTGCGTACGTACGCAACTATAATTTTAGGAATTTCCTTCAAAAGGCGTTTCATATTGTCTTTACTTAAGAAAACATAAAAAGCTGGCACAACAAAAAGTGTAAAGAGCGTTCCAATTGACATACCACCAACGATAACCCAACCAAGCTGACGACTACTTTCACTTCCTGCGCCTGTAGAGAAAGCTAACGGAAGTGCACCCAAAACCATCGCAAAAGTTGTCATTAATATAGGACGTAAACGTTGACGAGAAGCCTCCACAATTGATTCAAATTCACCTTTTCCTTCATCTCTAAATTTGTTTGCGCAATCAACCATTAGAATTCCATGCTTTGTAATCAAACCAATGAGCGTCACGAAACCAATTTTTGTATAAAGGTTAATAGACCCGCCTTTGATCAAAGCCAAGGTCATAACCGCGCCAGCTAGTGATAAAGGTACACTCAAGAGAATAATAAATGGATCTCTCCAGCTTTCAAACTGAGCTGCCATTACTAAATAAATAAAGCAAATGGCCAGGATGAAAATTAATTGCATCGTGTGACCTTCAGTCAAGAAACGTTTTGTTTCCCCTGTGAACGTCAAACGCACATCTTCTGAACGCACATCTTCAAAGACTTCATTAACCTTTGTTACGCCTTCACCAAGGCTTACGCCCTGCTTTAAACGTGCGCTTAAAGTGATTGAACGGAGACGATTGTGGTGATGGATCTCAATAGGGCCTGAGCGTGAATTAACAGAAACAAGCTCTGATAACGGAACCAATGTTCCCTCTTTATCTCCAGATTTAACAAAGAGATTTGTAATGTCATGTGGTGTCATGCGAGAGCCTTCTGCAACCTCAACCCTAACTTCATACAACTTATTATCTCGCTTAAACATTGTCGCTTTACGGCCACGAATCAATGCATCAACTGTTTCACTAATTGTTGCTGGTTCAATATTTAAAGAAGAAACTTTGTCACGAATAATCGTAATGGTAAAATCTTCTGTATCACCGCGAATCTCGGAGTGCATGCCATCAACGATGCCAGATGAATGCATGAATAGACTCATTCTTTGAGCAATTTCCTTAATTTCACGGTAAGTTTTATTTCCTTGAATCACAAATTCAACAGAGCGACTTTTCTCACCGCTGATGCCTGCGGAGGCAGATTCAATACGCGCTTCAATACCTGTTATTTCATCTAACTTTGGCTTGAGTTCATTCACGATTTCTTCAGTCGTTCTTCCTTTATCTTCTTTTAACTGGATCAAAGTGTCAAAAGTTGGATTGTTAATCTGACTAACACGCCTATCAACTTCTGGTATTGATCCTAAAATTGCATCAAGTTTTGCAACGTAGCGGTCTGTATATTCAAGAGTCGCTGACTGAGGGGCCTGTCCTTCGATAGAAATGCTCGATTGATCTTCTCTAGGGGTAAATTCTTGCGGTAAATAACTATATATAACAAGACCGATAATCCAAATGCCAAATCCTGCCATAATAACACGGCCGCGGTGTAATAAGATTTGACGTAAATACAGATCGTAGAAAACCTCTAACTTAGCCAGCCATATATCAGTACGGAAATATTCCTTTAACGTGTCTAAGCTGAATGATGTGGACTTGTTCGGAGTTTTCTTCTTCTCTTCAGGTGCCCGTAACATGCGTGCACACATCATTGGCGACAAAGTAAGCGCTGAGAATCCAGAGATCATAACCGCACAAGCCAGTGTTAAAGAAAATTCTGTAAATAACTTACCAGTTAGTCCCTGTGCTAATGAAATCGGTGCGTAAACCGCTGCCAGAGTTAATGTCATCGCAATAACGGCAAAGCTGATATCTTTAACGCCTTGAACTGCTGCCTTAAACGGACTTAATCCTTTTTCAATATAGCGATATATGTTTTCTAAAATTACGATAGCATCATCAACAACCAATCCAATTGCCAAGACCATCGCTAGCAGAGTCAATATGTTGATACTGAAGTTCATCATATACATGAAAAACATTGAACCAATAAGAGATACAGGGATTGTAACAAGGGGGATTAAGGAAGCTCGCGCAGAACGCAAAAAGGCAAATACGACTAAAATGACAAGGGCCGTCGCTTCAAAAATAGTTTTATAAACACCCTTAATTGAACGTTCAATAAATGTTGTTTTATCGCTTCCAATGTGAATTAGTATTTCAGGTGGTAGCTTCTTTTCAATTTCCACAACCATCTTTTTAACATCACGTGCGACTTCAATTGGGTTAGATGTTGATTGTTTAACAACACCAATACTGACACCGGATTTTCCATTATAACGTGTCTTAGTTCTACGATCATCTGCTGAAATTTTAGAATAACCAACATCTCGCAAGCGAACCAAGTGCTTCTCTTTTGTAGAGATAGTCAGGTTGTCAAACTCTTCTGGAGTTTCTAGGTTTGCAACCGTCGTTACCAAGTACTCACGGTCATGGCTTATCAATTTTCCAGCTGGTTTTTCAATGTTTTGACGCTTGAGGGATGTCATAACATCAGAAACTGTGATTCCATAAGCAGCTAAACGAACTGGATCGAGATAAATATGCATCACATATTGACCCGCACCCAGCACATCCACACGTGCAACACCAGAAATGGATTCAAGGTCTTTTTGTATTTCTCGCATTGCATAGTCAGCTAATTCACTAGCCTCTTTTGTATCGCTGGTTAAAGCAATGGTAATAATCGGTTTTTCTTCAGCCTTGGATTTTGTAATGGTTGGCTCAGTGGCTTCATCAGGAAGCTTATCGCGAAATTTTCCTAAACGATCACGAATGTCATTTGTTGCATTATCCATTCCTCGTTCAGGGCGAAATTCCAACACAACCTTACTATCTTCGGTGCTGCTGGTAGACGTCATAGATTCAACGCCTTCAAGCCCAGAAACAGCTTCTTCAATAACTTTCGTAATTTGAGCCTCAATAACCTCAGGACCAGCTCCCATAAGGCTCGTCTCAATTGTTATGTAAGGGCGCTCAATCTTAGGGTATTGTTGTAAGGATAATCGACTTCCACCCACTAGTCCCACAAGAACGAGAATAAAGGTCATTACCCACGCTAAAACTGGTCTCTCAATACAGACTTCCGATAGTTTCATGCTCTCTTAATCCTTTTAAGCTGTCTTTTCTGGCTCATGCGAAGGGGTTACTGCTTTACTTGCATCCTCTGTTTTTTTAGGTTCTTCAGACTTAGGCGCCTCAGCCTTTTTATCAGATTCTGAATGGACAGCTGGTGAAGCAGGATTTTGCTCGTCTTTCTTGTTTTTATCTTCTGGTTTTACTTCTGAAGACTCAACCTTTTTTGCAGCCTCTTCTGGCTTAGCTGCATCAGCATTTGCTGGGGCTGCGCTAGAGTCTTGCGCATTTGCCGAATCAGCTGGTTGCATATTTGCAATTTTAACGCGGACACCATCAGACAATTTTAACTGGCCAGCAGTTACAACGACTTGGCCTTCACGTAGATTCGCAACAATCTCGATTTGACCATTTTCTCGAGTCCCAGTCAAAATACGGCGACGCATCGCTTTTCCTTTTTCAACAATCCAAATAAATTCTATTTCACCTTCGCGATCAACCGCAGACTCAGGGATTAAAATAGTATCTCCCTTCTCGCCAATGATTAAACTCACACTCGCAAATAGCCCTGGCCTTAAAAGACCATTTTCATTATTGATAGAAGCACGAACAGGGATACTGTGACTTTCTTCTTGGACTCTGGCATCTACAGCCTCAACAGTTGCGTGGAACACTTGATCCTTAAAAGCATCGATTCGGATCTCGGCAGTTTGGCCAACTCCGATATCATGCAAATTCTTTTCAGGAACTTTAAAGTCAACTTTAATTGGAGTTGAATCCACTATCGTTACAAGGTCTTGTGCAGATTGAACGTAGGCTCCGACACTAACATCAATCAGCCCCATTGTTCCCTGAAAAGGTGCCTGAATTATTGTTTTATCAAGCCTTGATTTTGCTGCTTCTAGTTTTCCTTCCGCCATTCCAAAAGCCGCACGCGACTCATCCATTTTTTTGACGCTTTCAATTTTTTGATCATGAAGCTTAGAAATACGTTCGAAATCAGCTTTGCGTAAGACGAGCTCAGCTTCTGCTTGTTTGTATTCTGCCTGAGCATCTGCATCTTCAAAACGAATGAGGGAATCACCCTTCTGAGCGCTAGCTCCCTCAATAAAATCAATAGATTTTATTTTTCCATGCATTTCTGCGCGGATAGTGACTGAGGCATTTGCTCTCAATTTTCCAACGGCAGAGATTCTCTTGCTAATATTTCCCATTTTAACAGTAATTGCCTCGACGGAGACTTGGCGTCCTTCTCGGCTCATAGCTTTCTCTTCGTCATCTTCTAATAAGCGCACACAAGCAGCTCTTATGGCAGGTTGCGTCACTTTAACGATAAGCCACATTCCCAGACAACCCGCAGCAACACCAAGTGCAATCATCACCCACTTGTTTTCACGAGTAACTTTTTTTAGAGTATTTAACATGACACCTATTTCTCAAACTACAGTCGCCTTTTTAGGCTTTTGGGTTAATATACAAGATAAATCATTAATTTTTAAATAAGATTCTATCTTTTTACATGGTATACAGACTTTAAGATTTCAAGCATAAAATAAATTTCAAAAAAATCTTTTATAAGATAATCTCAAAAAACAAAAATTTTAACACTTTGTTAATATCTTTGACCTACTTCCTAAGTATGCTATGTAAGAACGCTTGGCGTACATGACATTATCAATTGTATAATAGAAATTTGCTTTAAGTTTTTTGAGTGGGGACAATGAAAAAATATTTTATTTTAGGCACTATAGCGCTATTTTGTATGAATTGGTCAACTGCTTTTGCAGGAGGAGCAACTCAAGCTTCACCAGCATCGAGTGTTGATCCTACAGCGGCAATATCAGCTGTTCAGCACTTTGGCAATAAAGCTCTTGATGTCACCAAGACAACAGGGGCAGCTGCTGAAGCCGCGTTTCTTGTGTTAATTAAAGAAGCAATGGATGTTCGTGCTATAAGCGAGTTCATCTTTGGGCCAGTTTGGAAAAAGGCAAGTGATAGTCAAAAAGACTCTCTTGTGGGGCTTTACGAGGAAGTTCTTGTTGCAACCAACATTAAAAGATTCACTGAGTATGCTGGCGCAACATTTGAAGTTAAGTCCAATACAGTCCCAAGACCTAAGGGTATTGCGGTTTATGCTACCATTAAAGTTCCAAGTAAGCCTGATATTCAAATCCAGTTAACATTGATACAAACATCTCAAGGGCCAAAGATTGTTAACCTTGCAGTTGAAGGGTTTGTGTTGCTTGTAAATGAAAGAGAACAATGGAAGAATGTAATTAAAGACGTTAAGGGCGACGTCAGTGCTTTTATAGATAGGCTAAAAACGCACATTGCAAAAATCAAAGAACAAAACGGCAGAACAAGCTAAAATAAAGAGGTTGTTTGGGTGTGGTATCTGAATACCACCCCAACAAACTATTGAAAAAACGGGGAGAATCTCGCATTTTTTAATTGCAATTGGAAACATTTTGACATAACAAGAGAAGATAAGATTGTCAAAAATTGAGAAAAGAAAAATGCAAACACTTTCCATAAGGCCACAAGACGTAAAGAAAAAATGGCTTATTATTGACGCCGAAGACTTAGTTCTTGGACGTTTAGCTGTTGTAGCTGCGACTCGTTTACGCGGTAAGCACAAGCCATTTTACACACCACATGTTGACTGTGGTGATAATGTAATCATTATCAATGCTGAAAAAATTCATTTAACTGGTAAAAAATTAACAGATAAAATTTTTTACTGGCACACTGGTTACCCAGGCGGAATAAAAGGTCGCTCAATGGAGAAAATTCTAGCGAGTAAGCATCCTGAGCGCGTTGTAATTAAAGCCATTGAAAGAATGATCCCTCGCGGACCACTTGGCAGAACAATTATGAGCAATCTAAAAGTTTATCCAGGCAAAAATCATCCTCATGAAGCTCAACAGCCAGAAGCTCTCGATGTTGCTGCTATGAATTCAAAAAACAAAAGGAGCAACTAATCGTGACGACTAAAGTAGGATTAGAAGATTTAAAAGATGCTGTAAAAGCAGCAAGTGCAGCAGGCGCAACGACTCAGTCAGCAACAAACACTGACTCTGCTGAACCTGTTTCTCCTAAAATTGATGCTCAAGGTCGCTCGTACGCGACAGGGAAACGTAAGAATGCAATTGCTCGTGTTTGGATTAAACCAGGTATGGGTAAGATTATTGTTAACGGACGTTCAGGCGAAACTTATTTTGCTCGTCCGGTTCTACAGATGATTCTTAATCAGCCATTTAAAGCTGCAAACCGTGTTACTCAATATGACGTATGGTGCACAGTTGCTGGTGGCGGATTATCTGGTCAAGCAGGTGCTGTTCGTCATGGTATTAGCCGTGCCTTAACTTTCTTTGAGCCTGATTTAAGATCTGTTCTTAAGCATGGTGGTTTCTTAACACGTGATAGCCGTGTTGTTGAACGTAAGAAATACGGACAAGCTAAAGCAAGACGTCGCTTCCAGTTCTCTAAGCGTTAATTTTTATCGCTTACAGCTCTCGAAACTGCTGCGAGAACTATTGCCAGTTCTTGCAGCAGCAGCTACGCTAAACGTACACTTCTTTTTCAAAAAGGTATATTATGTGCGTTGAACAAAAGGCAACTCCAAAAAAACAAAAAAGAACTCATATATTCTTAATATCTGCATTCCTGTTAGGGCTGCTGTCTGGCTATCTTAATGTTCCTTTTCTTATGGGTCTTGCAACTGTTGTTGCTCAGATATTTGTTAATTTATTAAAACTAATAAGCATTCCCATTATCTTCTTTTCTGTTGCCTCAACAATTACAGGGATGAAAAATTTACAAGAAGCCAAGTTTCTCGGCAAAAAAGTTATTTCCTACACATTGTTAACCACAGCAATCTCAGCCTCAATAGGCCTTTTACTGTTTTTAATTATCAATCCAGCCAATAAACATTTTTCTATGCAAAGTGTGGTTGTTTCTGAGAGTAAGGCTGGTTACTTAGATCACCTATCGCAACTCGTTCCTTCCAATATTATTCAACCTTTTCACGAAAGTAACGTTATCGCAGTTCTTGGCCTTGCTATTTTGTTTGGCTTATCAAGTTTAATTATTGATACAGGCAATCGAAATAAAGGAAAACCCGCTTACGTTTCAGAATTATTTGCTGATATCTGTGCTGTTGTTATGAAAATAACATCCTGGATCGTCAAAGGAATGCCTATTGGTGTGTGGGGATTTTCAGCTTTGTTCGTACAAGAATTGAATCATGGATTATCCGTAGAAGGACTAGTTCTTTATTTAGCATGCGTTGTTGCAGCAAACTTAACCCAGGGCTTCCTTGTTTTGCCGACCTTTTTAAAGTTCTTCAAAATATCACCGATAAAACTCATGAAAGATATGTTTCCTGCTATCTCGATGGCTTTTTTTACCAAATCCTCTGTGGCAACTTTGCCTATGGCATTAAAGTGCGCTCAAGAAAATGCAGGTATTTCTTCTAAGGTTTCTAACTTCACTTTCCCCTTGTGCACCACAATTAATATGAATGCTTGCGCTGCGTTTATCCTTATTACCGTCATGTTTGTAACCCAAAGCCACGGAACTACTTTCAGTTTACCAGAGATGATTTTGTGGATTGGCATTGCTACTATTGCGGCGATTGGAAATGCGGGCGTACCCATGGGATGTTACTTTTTAACAAGCTCACTATTGGTTTCTATGGACTTTCCTTTAACTATCCTCGGTATTATTTTACCTTTCTACGCCATGATTGATATGCTGGAAACCGCTCTTAATATTTGGTCTGATTCTTGTGTGGCAGCAGTTGTTGATAAAAATGCTACTCAGCAACAGTTCGGCGAGAATAATGTAGCAGTGCTGAGCTAAAGCTAAAAACTAGAATCGCAACACCTTGGTGCAAAGTTCCATAAAAAGGCGGAACTTGATGCACCAAGGTAATAATTCCTAAAAAGACTTGCGTAACTGTAAGAAAAGCAAGGCAAGTATACCCTTTTTGAAGCATTCGATCGTCTTGCTTAAAGCTTAAGGCTGAGGTTATCAGAATAGAAACAAAAGTTATTAATGCTAAGCAACGATGAATTAGTTGCACCGTTGCCGGATTTTCAAAGAAATTTAGATACCAAGGCTGATAAAATCCAACATCATTTGGTATCCACTGCCCATCCATCAGTGGAAATGTGTTGTAAATTAAGCCTGCTTTTAATCCCGCGACAAACCCACCATAGAGCATGGTAAAAATAATCAGTAGATAATTTAGCAGAGTAAGTCTTGATAAAGCGTTGGTTGTTTTTTTGATTTTAACAAGGTTTAAGAGGCTTGATAACAACAAAGCATACAAAACTATTGCTAGGCCTAGATGAGCAACCAAACGGTAATGACTAACAGTCGGATCTTTCACCAAGCCACTTTTAACCATGTACCATCCCATCACCCCTTGCATTCCTCCCAAGACAAATATCAAGATCGATCGATTTTTCATAAAATGTGGTAATGAGCCTTTGATCCAGCAATAGACCATTGGCACGAAAAACCAGATACCAATGAGACGTCCTAAAAGGCGATGTGTAAATTCCATCCAGAAAATGAATTTAAAATCAGATAGCAGCATCCCCTTATTGATGAGTTTATATTCTGGAAATTGCTGATACGCCTTAAAAACGCGCTGCCATTCAAAATCTGATAAAGGTGGTATTGCTCCTCTAATGGGAGCCCACTCCACAATTGAAAGACCCGCATGTGTAAGTCGAGTCGCACCGCCCAACATAATCATTATCCAAATAAGGAAACAGGTGCTCAACAGCCAGATAAAAATTGGTTTTTGATTTATGGTCATGCCATAGTAATATCATTTGATATTACTATGCACAATCAAAGTTCAGGCAAAAAATCATGCTAGAAAAGCCCTTTTTTAAAAATCTATCGTCTACAGCTTCCAGTTTTGCGCTTCTTACCCTTGTGATAATAATGTACATCGCCCTATGCGCAGAGGCTGACATATATGTTCCGGCATTTCCAAGAATGATTGACTCATTTGGAGTTCGAGAAAATCAAATTCAATTGATCTTAAGCATTAATTTTGCAGGTTTATGTATCGCAGGTCTTGCAGCAGGTCCGCTTTCAGATAGCTATGGCAGAAGAAAAATATTGTTAGCTGGATTGCTTTTATTCGTAATTGGTAGTGCAGGATGTGTGTGTGCCGCTGACTTCAACACAATGCTTTTTTGGCGCTTAATTCAAGGTATTGCCGCATCTGTACCTATGGTTGTTGGGTGCGCTGTCATTGTTGATAAGTATCCTCCGGAAAAAACAAGCCAACTTATCGGCATACTCAATAGTGTGATCTCCGCTGCAATGGCAGGTGCTCCCATCGCTGGTGCTTGGATAAGTCAGGCATTTAATTGGAGAGCGAATTTCATCGTGATTCTAGGGCTCGCTCTAATTTCCTTTATTGGAACATTTTTGTTTATTGAAGAGACATTACCTTTCGTAAAGCGAAAAAAATTCAATATGTTAAGCATCTGCAAAGATTACATTAAGATAACAAAAAGTTTAGATTTTATCTGCTACACCTTGATATCAATGTTTCCCTTTACCGTGATCGTTGTGTACATTGCCAACCTTTCCGTTATTTTAATTAATCACATGGGCATGAGCCTTGAGTACTTTAGTTATTATCAAGCGACAACTATGGGAACTTTTATTATCTTTTCTCTTGCTTCCGTAAAATTTATTAATAGAAAAGGGGTGGATTTCACCCAAAATCTTGGGGGTATATTAGCACTTATCGGTTCAACAGGTATTTTTTATGTCAGCCAAACCAATCCCTCAAACATAAATTTCATATGTGTATTCATGGCTTTTATTGCTGGCGGAGGTGCTTTGATGGTTGGTACATTTGGCATGAAAGCTCTTTCCATCTTTCCGAGTATGAATGGTACAGCTACAGCAATGGCGACCGCTTTCAGGCAATTACTTGCTGCAGGTCTCGTTATTTTGTCAGAAGTGCTGTTTGATGGGACAATAGTTCCTGTAGCAATGATAATTTTTGGGTATGCAGTTGTTGCTAGTATTTGCTACTCCTTAACGTATTGCCGAAAACCAAGAACTGTTGAAGTGCAGTCTTCATAAACTAGATTGAAATAGAAAAAATGTTTGAGACTAGAAAAATTTCTGTTGGTAACCACAAGATAATGACCTACAGCGCTGGCTTTGCAGATAATACGCTTCTTCTGCTGCATGGCGGCCCTAGTTCACGCTCTAATTATTTAAGGGAGTCTCACCAAGTTTTTACTCAGCACGGATTTCGAGTTGTGACCTGGGATCAGCTTGGCTGCGGAGAATCAGATAGACCAACTGATGATAAATCTCTTTGGCAGATCTCAAGATTTGTCGAAGAGGTTGAAACTGTAAGAAGCTCTCTTGATCTCGGAAAGGTTCATCTATTCGGACATTCATGGGGAGGCATATTAGGCCTTGAGTACTGCATAAATTATCCCCAAAACATTAAAACCTTTATTCCAGCCAATACAGCATTTGATCTTCCTAGAATGCAACGTGGATTCGAACGCAAAAAACTAGCTTTAGGAGAAGAAACTTATACGATGATGGCTAGGCGAGAAGCTGATGGCACGATGAAGCATCCTGAATATCAGGCTGCCCTTACTTTGCTTTTGCGCCGCCATCTCTGCCGAGCCGAAGTTTGGACTGAAGCTCTCGAGTACGAGCTACATCCAGATGAAAAGCATGCTAGGCATGAAATGTTTGGACCTTATCCCTTTAATTGCACGGGTAATATTCGAGATTATAATCGTATGGATCAGTTAGAGAGCATTGCTGTACCTACACTTATTATACACAGTGAGCATGATTATATTGTTCCTGACCTTGCTTCTATGGCACGCGATCGATTGCCAAATGCAGAGCTTGCTATGTTTAAAAATTGCTCTCATTTACCCTTTTATGAAGAGCCTGAAATATATCAAAAAACTCTCTTAGCTTTTTTAAATAACCACACTTAAGGTAATTATGTTTGAAACTAGAAAATTCACTGTTGGTAAACACAAGGTAATGACCTACACAGCTGGCGCTGCAGAAGAAACGCTCTTTATCTTGTATGGTGGTCTAGTTCACGCTCTAAGTATCTAAGTAAAACTCCTTTGTTATAAAACAGTGATATTACAGTTCATTGTTTTAAAATGAGTATCATTAAGCTATAAGAATTTCTCAGCTGGTGTCTTTCATTCTTAAATGGGCACTTTAAATCATAAAGATAAACATTTTTTATAGTCAGCGTATTTTTGGTAATTCCTCAAGATATGATTTTGCCCAAATCTTCGCATAGGTGGCTGGATCAGCATTTCCGCCAGATAAAAGAATCAAGATCTTTTTATTAGAATTTCCTTCATTGATATATTTATGTGCACCCGCCATTCCTAAAGCACTCGTTGGTTCTATATTTACTTTAAGTAGGTGTGTCACCCACTGTGTCCAATATATTATTTCTTCTTCAGATATTTCATAAAACCCATCAAGTTTTTTTATATATTGAAATGTGCGTTCAGACACCCCTAATGTACGTGCGCCATCTGCTAGCGTCATAGGCATTTTCTCAAACCGCTTAACAATACCCGTTCGATATGACTCAGCAGCATCATTTGCTATTTTAGGTTCGCATGCATAAACCTTCGTATGATCAGAAAATAATCGTGTAGCAAGATAAGTACCAGAGATAAGTCCTCCCCCACCGCACGGTGCAAATACGGCATCAAATCCACCTTCATCAATCCAAGCTTCTAAAGCTGCTGTTCCCTGACCTGCGATGACATCGTCGTGATCGTAAGGTGGTAACAAAAAGGCTGTATTTGCTTTTTCTTGCGCAAGATCTTCTGCTTCTTGTCTTTCTCTTGTTATGATAACTTCTGCACCATACGCTTTTGTAGCTGCAATTTTAAGAGGCGATGCAGCAGAAGGAACAATGATGGTTGCTTTTACGCTAAGTTGTTTTGCTGCCCAAGCAACAGCTTGCGCGTGATTGCCAGAACTATAGGCAACCACTTCTTTTGGTAAGTTATGAGTCTCTTTCAAATGCAAAAGTGTATTGAGTGCGCCACGGGCTTTAAAAGCCCCAACTTTTTGCATCCCCTCAAACTTAAAATATATATTGGAATTAAAAATCTTATTGATTATATCGCTTTGCAAAAGAGGGGTCTTATTAACATAAGGACTGATCCTGTTATATGCTTTTGTTACGACATCAGGTGACATACAATTTAATTTGTGCATGCAAATACTCCATCAATTTCTACTTTTGCTTCTTTTGAAAGACCTGCAACTTTCACGCGAATTCTTGCTGGATAAGGCGCTTCAAAAAACTCATTCATAACGTCATTTAACTTATCGCTGACAACAATTTCTGTATAATAAACATTGATTTTAACAGCATCATTTAAGCTTGCACCCGCTTCTTCACAAATGGCTTTTAGATTTTCAAAACATTGCCTGATCTGTGCTATAGGGTCATCCGAAATTATTTTTGTATCGTTAGTAGCAATAGGCAATTGTCCAGAGACAAATAATAAATTTTCGCATTTTACGGCTTGGGAATACGTACCAAAAGGCTGTGGCGCTTTCTGTGTTGTGATATGCATTTTCTGATTCTTCATTGTATTATTTCCTCTCGTAATGTTTTTTCAATTACTTCAAACAATGCATCTGGCAATGTCATTATCGTTTTTTATTTAACATGTATATATAATAAAACATGTTAATAAATGGGGCTGTTGTCGATAGGCTTTGAGCGAATACTTACTAAGAATTTAAGGCAACTGCTTTAATTTGGCCTTTAAAAAACAGTGTTTTTTTGAGCCATTTTTTTCCAATTTTGAGTTCTCTTTTTACCCATCTCTTCAAAGTTTTTAATTGCTCCTTTGATCTTCCACAATTAAACCTAAATTCACATTCTTTCAAGAACAAGGGAAAGTGATTTGACGAAGCTTGTGGTAAAATAAAGCAGTACTATTCGGATGAATACCTAACATATTTGTGGCTGAAGGGCTGTTACCTCCAGGATAAAGTATTCTGTGAGTTGGCTCTGAATATCAAGCTGTTCCTACTTTGCTTTTGCGCCGCCATCTCTGCCGAGCCGAAGCTTGGACTGAAGCTCTCGAGTACGATCTACATCCAGATGAAAAGCCTGAAATATATAAAAAAACTCTCTTAGCTATTTTAAATAAACACACTTAATGCAGCTCGAGTGTTGGCAGTTTAGTGCACATTTCTCTGTGTAACGCATTCAACATTGCATCACTCCCATTCGCAAGCTGAATTGAAAGCTTTTTGATTTTTTCTATAAAATCATTATTAGAATGGTAAAAGCTTTCTACGTAATTAATGACATTATCTCTTTCTATAGGATCTATTATTTTTGCAGCTTCGGCTAACTCTCTGTCATAAAAAAATTGTAATTTTGAGTAAGCCTGGGGAGCTAGCTTTTCTATGCTTTTTTGAAAGACAGATCTTAAATTAACGTCTAAACCCTCACAGGTATCTGGAATAAATGACTCTTCAAAGCATGGTTGGAGAGTCTCTGCACAATATCTTATTATCTCATCGTTTTTCGCATTTAGTTTATAAGGAAGCGTATTATAAAGTATGAATAATTGATTTAGGATAACTTCTAATTCATTGTAAAAAGTGTTTTCATGAGATGTCCATTCCAATTCAAGCCCTAAAGTCTCTTTAAAGTAACCCTTGGCCTCAACTGTGTTTCCATTAACTATAATTTTTCTATCGACTAAAGCTAACACATCTTCTTCCCTCTGTTCATATTGAAAGCATGTTTCAGAATCACAAGCCGTAGAGACTCGTGCAACCCACATAAAACCGGGGCCGTCGATAGGAGCAAATCGTTTAAGATTCTCTCCCAATTCTAAAAATGAATAAGTTGGGCACGCTTCTAGGTCGCGAAAAGGATTAAGATCTTTCTTAGATAGAATATATTTAATGCCTTCACTGCAAAGCCATTGAACTTTAATAATTTCATCAATAGGGTGGCTTTCAAAAAATTCTAAAGAATAAGGAATGCTTTCAATAGGCAATCGATGGTAGTAGGTTTGCAGATAATCATTTACCGCTTGACGACATGTTAAGTTAGAGTATGGATGAATCATTTTTAACATTTTCTTATCAGCAACCTTTTTAATATTTTTCATACGCTTTTTTGGTACTAAAACAATCGCATCATTTGCTAAGAAATCTACATTACCGATTACAATCACATCTTCATGATGACCAAATTGTAATCGCGACCTGTCAATGCTTCCCACTGGAATTAAAACAGCGTATGGATAATTTTCAGGGTTACCTTCATGGGCAGTAAAAGCTTTATCAATGGTAAAATGTAAGGTTGGCCTTGTATTAGGCAGAATGTTATGGTCAGGCATGTACTGGGCACAACCTGGTTCAACAATTCTCGCACCAGCCATTAGTTTGCCTGCTTTTGGAAACACAGAAGTCAAATGCACCAAAACACCGCTTTTTGTTAAAGTGCGCGGTCTTTTTGAGTTTCTATCGCACTCTATATCATCACATGGTATGGCAACTGCTAAAGCAGAAAGAAACATTAAAAACAAAGTATTCTTGATTTTGCCCATCCGTAACACTCCTTAATATTCAGCACTTTCCGCTGATAGCGGTACCCATGTTACGTTTTAGCATAATAAGGAAATAATCATGAAAAAATATGATCATTACAAAGAGGGAAAACATCTTATGTTACTTTTAGTCCGAGATGGAGCTAAGAAGCAGGCAGATTTATTAGATAATGTTATGAATGAAAAGAACTTAAAAACAGATGTTTTCATTCATGAGTAGTATATAACGAATTTTTCTTTGTTTGAAATAATAATCTATTATAAAATATCCATGTTAATTTTTTGTAAAGGAATGTATTGTACTCTCGATTATATAGCCGCATTCATATGGAATTAATGCGTAAATATTGGGCCGGCAGTTAATTAGAGGGAATTATGCGTTATTTTTTGTTTTTTATAGCTTTTATATTGTGCACTTCAGGGCAGACGGTTTACGCAAACAGGGTGCCTGATGATTTTAGAGAAATGTTAAAAAACCCACAATACACAGCAGAAAATGATAGTTTTGTCACACGTTTAGTGCGACCTTTTGTTCTCGCTCCATCTCAGGACCTTAGTCTTTTTTCAGACCCTAAGCTTGAGCAATGGAATCAAAAATATAGGGAGTGGGATGCCCATAGCACTGGGGGTATGAAAGCGTTTGAAATTTTTGAAATGATGGGAGTTTCAAAGCAGGGTATTTCTGCATATCTTGATTCTGCTCAACAGCATAAGGATATTGTCACCGCCCAAACACAAGGAATGATCAGCCTTCTAAAGGGAAGCTTGGGATTTAGAGATAGCCCTTGCACGCAAATAGAACGATATATAATGGTGCGTGAACTCATTAACATGGGTCGATCTATGTCTTCAGATGAAGTGTATGAACAGATTCGAAGCTTCAAACAGGCTTACGATGGCCAACAAGATTCTGCAGCAAAACAACACATACAGTTATCTATTTTATTTATGTTGTATGGAGCTGAACGTTCAATAAAAATGAATGATTGGTATCTTTCTGGTATAGAAGATCCAGCTGCTTTACTGGGCTTGATTCGTAACTACGCTAGAGCAGCTCTCAGAGATCCTTCACCAGAAGATGCAGCATATAATAACATACTATTAATAAATGCCTGTAAAAACGGAGAAGTTGATAAAGTTAAGGCATTGGTAACAATCCAAAATGCGGATGTTAATGCTGTGTTTGGAAGGACTAATCCATTGATTGCAGCGTGTCAGGCAAGCAATCTCGAGATTGCAGACTTCCTTCTTGAGAATGGTGCAGACCCCAATGGAAAGATTACTATATTAGACAGTTGGGTGGGGCTGGGAGGTACAGGTACGAGTGGTATATACAGTCCCACAACAAAAGTAATTGAGGCTGCTTGGAAATCTGGGAGTGAGCCTCTCATCGAACTGCTGCATGCTCATGGCGCAGAAATCAATAAAAGACTAGTGAGCGCAACAGTCGAAGGCAACAGAAAAGTTATACGCGAATTATTAGATTTAGCTGCCCAAAAAGGGATAACACTAAATGTAGGATCAGCATTTGTTAATGTTTGCAAACACAATTATTATGATATTGCTGAATTTTTACTCAGAACCGAGAGAGTAGACGCAGACTCAGAACAAAGTGCATTTATTGTTGCCTGTCATAACAATATTGAATTTGCTCAAACTTTACTGGCCAGAGGTCATATCGATCAACACGCAAGAAATACTGCATTACTGCGGTTATGTGGTGCAACTGAAGATCAAACCAACACAGATAACATACTCTTCTTACTTAGTAATGGCGCAAATCCGAATACATTTTATGATGGTCATGGAGTTTATTCGCCATTGTGGAGCGCTATCATAAACAGAAATAGACCTTTGGCAATATTACTTATTGGGTGGAGCACGGCAGAAGATATTGCAAAAAATGAGAGCCTAAGGCGCTTAACTCCGGCTGAGCAAACTTTCTTGGAGGAGGCCATACAAGAAGCGCAGACAAACCTCAAATAAAACCGAACAAGAGAGTGGCATCTGCGCATAATTAATTTTTTGCTGTTTTTCCGTTTTTAACATAAGTTAATTATTATGAAAAAAAGCATCTTTGATATTGTGCCTAATTCCAAAAATAACCGCAGCTTATGGGGTATAGGATGGATGTGCTTCTTTTGGAGCACTGCCTCTTTAATGGTTTTCTCTATTCTGCCGACTTTTTTGGTTGATGTCTTGGGAATCTCGCATGCAAATCTTGGTAGAATTGAAGGTATTGCAATTTTTTGCGCTTTTGCCGCAAAAGTTTTCTCTGGTGTTCTCAGTGATTATTGGAAAAAGCGTAAGCCTTTAATTATCCTTGGAACTTCGCTTAGCATTATTATTAAACTCATGTTTGCAGCTGCAAATAGCATTTTATGGATTTTCGCTGCGCGTACTATTGATCGGCTCAGCAAAGGAATTCGCTCCGCTCCAACGGATGCTCTCATCGCAGATCTTTCGCCTAAAAACCTAGAAGGTGCCAGCTTTGGCCTAAGACAAACACTGTACACATTAGGAGCCGTTTTTGGTGCTGCCATAGCGACTTCCTTAATGTTTTTATCATCCCATAATTACCGTTTAATTTTTCTGTTTTCAATCGTTCCGGCAACGATCGCGCTGGTTATTTTGTTGGTGTGGGTTAAGGCTCCAGAGGTTTCTTCTGAGACTAAAACCACTCAGGCAGATTGGCATTGGCGTGAGGCGCGTTATTTGCCACCAACATTTTGGAAATTATTAATCGTTATTTTTATTTTAATGCTTGCTCGTTTTAGTGAAGCATTTCTGACTCTCCGCGCAAAAGAAGTTGGTTGGTCAGTGGCAATGTTGCCTTTATTAGTAGTTGGCTATGAAATTGTTCATGCAACTTTTGCTTGGCCTATCGGCAAGTTGGCCGATCGCTATGATAGAAAAAAGATTCTTTTAGCAGGATTAGGCGTTCTCATTCTAACCAACATTATAATGATTCTAGCCAATGCTACGATCTGGATTTTTGTAGGGGTTTTGTTTGCAGGTTTGCACATGGGGATGACTCAAGGCTTAATTTCTGCCCTGATTGCAGAATCAACACCAAATCATTTACGCGGAACTGCCTTTGCCTTTTATTACCTAACAACAGGAATTGCTGTTTATATTGGCAATGAAGTTGCTGGACGCCTATCTGACTGTTATGGACTCGTTGGAGCTTTTTGGGGGGGAGGGGTGTTTACCACCCTTGCCTGCATTGCTTTGTGTCTAACAATGCAGCCAAAGCGTCAGCTATAGATAGGCAACTTTTATAATAGTGTATGCCTTGCTTCCATTAGGCGTCGTAACTTCGATAGAATCTTCAGCCTTTTTACCAATTAAAGCGCGTGCCAAAGGTGCTGTAATAGAGAGCATTCCATTACGAATATCTGCTTCATCGCTTCCAACAATTTGGTATGTATGCTCTTCGTCGGTATCGTCATCATTCAGTGTAACTGTGGCGCCAAATTTAATCTCATTGCCAGAAATCTTAGAAACATCAATAATTTCTGCGCGACTAATTTTGTCTTCAAGCTCTGCCAAGCGAGCCTCAATAAAACCTTGCCGTTCTTTTGCTGCATGATATTCAGCATTCTCAGAAAGGTCACCATGTACTCTTGCGTCACCAATGGCTTTAATAACCGCAGGCCGTTCAACTGACTTTAAATGGCGCATTTCACCTTGCAATTGAGCGTAACCATTGGCGGTCATTGGTATTTTTTTTTCCATTTTAACTCACTTAGGCTTAAAAGTTTAGTTTATTGAATCAATTGCTCTATTAAAGCACTGATATGAACGATAAAGAATAAAATAATGGCTTGAAATTTACAAGTATCAACACACATTTCATTAAAGAATTTTTTCTATACCTCTGGTAAATGAAGATGTCTGGAATTTAATAGAGGTATAGACTAGACCAGGCTATTATATTTTGATAAGATCGGTTTTCAAGAAGGACTAATTATTCAAAGGAATACTAATATAGCTCGACCAACGAATGATATGCCATCCAACCGCGATGGCCCAAGAATCAATCATGAAATTTTGTCCCCTACAGTTAGGCTGGTTGATGAAAATGGAGAGATGATTGGTGTAGTTACCAAAAATGAAGGAATTGAACGAGCACAACAGGTCGCTCTTGACTTAGTTGAAGTCTCTCCAAATGCTGATCCTCCTGTTTGTAAAATCTTGGATTACGGCAAATATAAGTATGAGTTGCAGAAGAAAAAAGCCGAAGCCAAAAAGAAACAAAAAATCATAGAAGTCAAAGAAATACAGATGCGACCTATGATTGATGATAATGATTTTGATGTAAAATGCAGATCTATTAAAAGATTTTTAGGCGAAGGCAACAAAGTCAAAGTTAGCATGAGATTCCGTGGTCGCGAGATGGCGCATCAAGAATTGGGTGTAGAAATCTTAATGAAAGTTAAGAATATTTTTGATGAAATAGCCAAAGTTGACTATTCTCCTAAGCTTGAAGGAAAACAGATGATTATGGTTTTAGGTCCTAAATAGCCCAGACTTTTAGATGGGCTGTCTGGTTATTAACATGAGTTGCAAAGGATAGTTTATGAATTTATTACTTTTTTTACATGCTTTTATCACACTATCTTTGATTGGAGTCATTTTGATCCAACGAAGTGAAGGCGGAGGTTTAGGCATCGGAGGCGGCGGTGGTAATTCTGGCAGTATGTTTACAGCACGCGGTGCTTCTAACTTATTAACAAGAATAACTGCAGTTTTAGCGACTCTTTTCATTGGAAATTGTCTTTTGATGACAATTATTACCAGTTCTCAAGTGCGCAATACTGCTTCCATTCTAGATTCCAGCGCGCCTGCTGCGCCTGCAAATAAATCATAACGTGACGAATTATGTTTTCATCACTGGTGGTGTAACCTCTTCCCTTGGGAAGGGGCTTGCCACCGCAGCTCTCGGGTCTTTATTACAAGCTAGAGGGTTTAAAGTTCGCTTACGTAAGCTTGATCCTTATCTTAACGTTGATCCAGGTACAATGAGTCCCTATCAGCATGGCGAAGTTTATGTTACCGATGATGGCACAGAGGCGGATTTAGATTTAGGTCATTATGAACGATTCACAAACGTCTCTGAGCGTTCAAGTGATTACACAACCTCAGGCAAAATATATTCTAGCGTTATAGCCAAAGAACGACGCGGAGATTATCTGGGTGGAACGGTTCAAGTTATCCCTCATATTACCGATGAAATCAAAAGATTCATTACAAATGATATTGGTGATGCTGATTTTATCCTCTGCGAAATTGGTGGTACCGTTGGAGATATCGAAGGATTGCCTCTTCTTGAAGCAATTCGTCAATTAAGAAATGATTTAGGGAGAGAAAACACTCTATTCGTTCACCTCTCTTTGATTCCTTACGTTGCTGCTGCTGGAGAATTAAAAACAAAACCAACGCAGCATTCTGTAAAAACACTTCTCAGTTTTGGAATTCAGCCAGATATTCTTTTGTGCCGTAGCGATCGTCCAATATCTGATGAAGAAAAACGAAAACTTTCTCTATTTTGTAACGTTAAAAATGAATGTGTTATTTCTGCATTAGATGTAGATACAATCTATCAAGTTCCAATCAGTTATCATGAGCAAGGGTTTGATCAACAAGTTTGTCTTCATTTTGGCAAAACAGAAGGAAAATTTGATCAGCTTTTAAAAACTCTTCATCTTAAACCTGGCACAACAAAGCCAGACTTAAGTCAGTGGAAAGACATTGTTACAGCTATTCGCAATCCAAAAGATTCTGTAAAAATTGCAATTGTTGGGAAATATGTTCAGTTGTTGGATGCTTACAAATCTCTCACCCAAGCCCTTGTGCATGGTGGCATTGAGAATCGCATTCAGCCAGATTTTATTTGGATTGATGCGGAAACACCTGCTGATGATTTACTCGCAGCGCTTTCGAATGCTGATGCGATTCTTGTACCCGGTGGATTTGGTGAACGCGGCGTATCTGGGAAATTATTAGCAATTCAGTACGCAAGGGAACATAAGGTTCCTTATCTCGGCATTTGTTTTGGGATGCAATTAGCAGTTATTGAATCTTGCCGTAATGTTTTAGGCATAAAAGAAGCTTCTTCAACAGAATTTGGCCCTACGGAAGAGCCTGTTGTCTCTCTTTTAACGGAATGGGTTGATGGGGAAATTTATCAACAACGTTCGGAAGAAAGTGACTTGGGTGGTACGATGAGACTTGGGACTTATCCTTGTCTACTGCAACCACATTCTCTCGTTCAACAAATTTACAATGGCGCTGATCTAATTAATGAGCGACACCGCCACCGCTATGAAGTAAATCCAGCCTACAAAGAGCGTCTTGAAGCAACAGGGTTACAATTTTCTGGCTTTTCACCAGATGGTAAATTACCAGAAATTGTTGAGCGTAGCGACCATCCTTGGTTCGTTGGTGTTCAGTTTCATCCAGAACTTAAATCCAAACCTTTTGCTCCACATCCCTTATTCGCATCTTTCGTAAATGCTGCTCTTAACCATCAAAAGGCTCAAAATGATTAATTTGTCTGTTGGATCTGTTGCAATTGGTAATGACCTACCTTTGGTTCTCATTGCTGGTCCTTGTGTTATGGAAAGCCGAGAGCATGCTCTTGAGATGTCCACCCAGTTAAATACTCTTTGCAAAAAGCTTGGTATTCCATTTATTTACAAAACATCATTTGATAAGGCAAATCGAACCAGTATCAAAGGTGCTCGTGGTATGGGTCTAGAGGCAAGCTTATCCATTTTTACAGAAATTAAAGAACGATTAGGCTGCCCTGTATTAACAGATGTTCATAGTCCCGAACAATGTGAACGTGTTGCTGATTATGTAGATATTCTGCAAATTCCTGCTTTCTTATGTCGACAAACAGATCTTCTAGAGGCTGCTGCTGCCACTGGAAAAATTCTTAATATTAAAAAAGGACAATTTCTGGCTCCGGGGGATGTTGTAAACATTGCTCGCAAAATGGAAAGCTTTGGGAGCAATAATTTTATGTTCTGTGAACGAGGCGCTAGTTTTGGTTACAACGCTTTGGTCTCTGACATGAGATCTTTGCCAATCATGGCAAAAACTCGCTACCCAGTTGTTTTCGACGCGACGCATTCAGTACAACAACCTGGTGGTGCAGGCGAAACAACCGGTGGTCAAAGAGAGTTTGCTCCTATTCTAGCACGTGCTGCGGTTGCGGTTGGTGTTGCAGCTGTCTTTATAGAGACGCACGAAAATCCAGACATGGCTCCAAGTGATGGACCAAATATGATTTATCTAAAAGATATGCCTCAGGTTCTTGAAGAGCTTATGGCGTTTGATAAAGTTGCAAAAGCTTACCCCAGAACTATTTAAAAAGGAAAACACTATGACTGAGATCGTTAATATCACCGCTCGTGAGATTTTAGACTCTCGTGGTTTTCCAACTATCGAAGTTGATGTTGAGTTAGAATGCGGTAGCTTGGGCAGAGCCGCTGTTCCTTCTGGCGCCTCGACAGGTAAATTCGAAGCTTTAGAACTAAGAGATAATGACCCAGAACGCTATAATGGAAAAGGTGTAAATCAGGCTATCGCCAATATTGAGGGAGAGATTTTCTCAACCTTGCAAGGGCTAGATGCCTATGAACAACTCAACATAGATAACATACTCATTGAATTAGACGGCACAGAGAATAAATCTCGCCTTGGCGCAAATGCGACTCTAGGTGTGAGCTTGGCTGTTGCAAAAGCAGCGGCAGACGCTCACGGAATGCCATTATATAGATACTTAGGTGGGGTTGACGCTCATATCCTTCCTGTTCCTCAAATCAACATTATTAATGGTGGTGCCCACGCAGATAACCCTATTGATATTCAAGAGTTTATGATTATTCCAGCTGGCGCAGATTCAATAAAAGAAGCGCTTAGAATGGGATCAGAAGTTTTCCACAGCCTAAAGTCACTCCTTAAAAAAGCCGGACATAATGTGAATGTTGGTGATGAAGGTGGGCTTGCTCCCGCCTTAAAAAGCAGTGATGAAGCTTTAGATTACATTATGCAGGCTATCAATCTTGCTGGGTACAATGCTGGAAGCGACATACATCTAGCCATAGATGCAGCATCTACTGAGTTTTACAATGATGGTCTCTATCACTTAAAGGGGGAGGGTAAAGTCTTATCATCAGAACAGATGATTGAGTATTACCAAAATCTCTTAAATAACTATCCCATAATCTCAATTGAAGATGGACTTGCGGAAGAAGACTGGCAAGGCTGGCAACATTTAACAAAAGCTTTAGGTGAAAAAATTCAGATCGTTGGCGATGATTTACTCGTGACGAATCCGGAGCGGCTTGCTAGAGGAATTCAAGAAAAGTCTGCTAATGCTATTTTGATTAAGCTAAATCAAATCGGAACTCTTACAGAAACATTGCAAGCGATTAGAATGGCAAAAAATTCTGCATGGAAAACCATTATTTCTCATCGCTCTGGAGAAACCGAAGATACAACCATTGCTGATTTAGCCGTTGCTGTAAACGCAGGTCAAATTAAAACAGGATCTGTATCTCGCTCTGAACGTATCGCGAAGTACAACCAGTTAATACGCATAGAAGAAGAGTTAGGTCCGCAAGCTTGTTATGCTGGAGCGTGTGCTTATCAAAAATGGACTTCACGTTAGTAAATCATGATTAGAGCTTCTTCTCAAAAACAGGCACGTCAAATCTTTGGACCACTGATCATGGTTTGCCTGATGATTTACTTTGTCTACCACATTTTTCAAGGAGAGCGTGGCGTCCTTTCATGGCTTAGACTCAAACAAAAAATCACGGACTCCGAGATAGTTCTAGCTGAAAAGAAAAATCAAAAGGAAGTCCTAGAGCGACAAGTTTACCTTCTTCGCCCTGATAGTCTTGATATGGATATGCTTGAGGAACGAGCCCGAATCGTCCTTAACTTCGCTGGAAAGAATGACATCATCATAAAAGAATGATGTGAAAATCATTAACCCACACAGTATGCAAGCCTTTAAAAGGCTATTCTCTTTTGCAGAAACTTGTCTGCGTTAACTCTATTTATTTCTGTCAAACAATATATTGTACGTATGTTTGAAAGTATGATACCCCTCCTAGTAAATTATCATTTTAAAGTCATTTGAAACTTTACCTATTATCCCTCAAGGAACTCCTATGTCCATTCTACCCTTTTTATTAATTTTTTCTCTTATTGGTTGTTGTATTGAGCTTGATATTTCTGTGCCAAGCTTTCCAGATATGGCGCATTACTTCGGCGTTTCAGGTGGAGTGATTCAATTAACAATCGCCTATAATGCCTTAGGATTCTGTTTATCCAGTTTGTTCTACGGGCCCTTATCAGAAAGTTATGGCCGACGAAATGTTATGATAGCTGGTAATGCTATCTTGGTAATTGGCGCGATTGGTTGTGTTTTTGCTCCGTCCATTCCCTTCTTGTTAGTTTCTCGTTTTATTCAGGGAATCGGTGCGAGCACTTCCGCTGTTGTAACTTTTGCCATGATTGCAGATACGTACAAAGGCGGCCAAGCCATCAGATTTATTGGCATCATGAACTCAATATTAACTATACTGATGGCAATTGCGCCTGTTATAGGCAGTTTTATCAATGAAGCCGTTGGCTGGCGCGGAAATTATTCAATCGTTGCAATGTGTTGCTTAGCTTCCTGGATTTTAATGTTTTTCTTTTTGCCAGAAACAAAAGCCAATTGCGAACCTTTCAGCTTCAAAAAAGTTAGACAAGACTATGGAAAACTATTATCTAGCGGAAAATTTATTAACGCGTCTCTCGTGCCAAGCTTATTGTGCTCAGGCTATATATGCTTTGTAACATGTGCTTCATTCCTTTATATGGAAACTTTTAGTTTACCGATTATTACGTACTCACTTCATCAAAGCAGTATCGTTGGAGCATTTTCAATAATTAGCATCTTATCAGGTAAAATTATAAATAGGTTTGGCACCACAGAATGCCTCACAAAAGGAATATATTTTTCTCTCGGTGGCGTAGTTGGTTTTGTTGTTGTCAGTTTAATTTCACCTAATTCACCTTACCTTATAACCAGTTGTATGATCATTTTTGCGTCAGGTTTTGCGATTTGTTATCCAGCAATTTTTGCTTCATCTCTAGAGATTTTCCCAGAAATCAAGGGAACTGCCTCTTCTGCAATTATGTCCATGCGGTTTTTCTTGTGTTCAGCTCTGATTGGTTCAGCTAGTTATTTGTATAACGGCCAACCGATTATGGTTGCGATTCCTGTTCTTTGTGCGGTTGTTTTGGCTTTTATCTTCACACGCTCAATCTTAAAATCCGGTCAATTTTCAAAATCCACAGCAAAAGCAGCTTAAAACTGAAAAAAATTCTTGCTCATTTGATAATTTTCGTTCAGTAATTAAAGGTATTGGAGGGGTGGCCGAGCGGTTTAAGGCACCGGTCTTGAAAACCGGCGAGGGTGTGAGCTCTCCGTGGGTTCGAATCCCACCCCCTCCGCCACATATTTCTCCCAATACATCTAAGTTCCGGGTTAGTTTTTAGAATTAAAACGCCGCTATGATTTCAGTTGTTTTCGGATGTCTGCGCGCCTGTCGTACTTGACACGAGAGTGCGTGATCCTAACACCATAAAAAATTTAATGTTTTAAATTAAGCTGCTTCATTACCGTCATCAATTCTGTTTCCTGAGATCCTCGGGGGGAGGGGAAGACAATGTGAGTAATAGGAGCCGTGCAGATACTTCTCTTAACGTGTCTATCCTCCCTCCGTTGTCATCTCCGGTCTTGACCCGGGGAGATCTCAGGAAACAGAATTGGTCCAGTTAAGCAACATCTTTATTCATTACAGGAATAACTAGAGGGCAGTATTTTGATGCCTGTTATGTTTAGGTCTTTGTAGAAGCAGGCTTTGTTTGTGCCTGATTGCTTTGCAGCGTACATTGCTTTATCAGCGCAACTTACCAGTTTCTCGTGGCTAAGAGCATCGTAAGGGAATTGAGAGATTCCAATACTAGCTCCAAGAGATAAAGATATTCCTTCATAGATATAAGGTTGAGTCAGGTTAAAAAGAATACGAGCGACAACCTTATGAATGCCTTCATTATTTTTTGGATGATTTAGGATGATTGTAAATTCATCACCTCCAAAGCGTGCAACAACATCTCTGGTTTTGACGCAACGTTGAAGGCGTTGCGCTACGTTAGTAAGTAACCAGTCTCCAACCTCGTGGCCATAAAAATCATTAATCTTCTTAAAGCCATCTAAATCGACAAATAAAATGGCAATTGTTTTTTGAGAGCTTTGAGTTTGCTCTATAATTTTTTTAAGATGAGAATAAAAGGATCGACGGTTTGCTAAGCCTGTTAAGGCATCATGGTAGGCAAGAAAAGTAAGATGTTGTTGATTTGCCTGAGTCTGGGAAATATCTTTTAAAAGCATCACAGTTCCGCCATATGAGGTGCGGTGCGTTGTGACCATAATAGTTTTTCCCTCAAAAAGATCATCAACCCAACTGCCGTTAGGCTGTGAAAATTGTGATAGCTTTTCGATAATATAATGGTCAAGAAACTGGCTGGATAATTTATTCAGTTTTTTACTAGCAACTGCTTCTTTGAAATTCATCTGAAGAAGCTCAACAAACTCCAGATCCTTTAATCTTTTGTTGGCGGGTAAACTGCGCTGATAGTTGTGTAAATGAGGATAAAATTCGGCTAAGCGAGCATTGTACATAATCAAGCGGTTATGACGATTAAACACAGCAAAACCATCTGGCATAATATCAATGGCTAATTCTAATTCTTGCTGTAGAGAGCCAATTTCTCTCAAGAGATGATTGGTGATAAAGACAGATTGACGCTTTAAAATTGCTTCAATTCGGAGCTTAACTAAGTCCATACACAAAGGCCCCATGATGTAATCATCGGCGCCAATTTTTAAATAATTAGATAACTGAGTAATATGATTGTTTAATGAAAAAACGATAATAGGAATTTGTGAAAAATCATTCTTAAGATCAGCAATTATTGTGTATCCTTCATCACCAATCGATTCAATATCAAGAAAAATTAAGTCAATTTGAGATGATGATAAAAGCTCTAAGGCTTGTTTTCGGTTGCTGGCAGCTAAACTCTGGTATTGAATTTGATCAAAATAGACTTCACAAACGCGCTTGGTTTCTTGATCGTCACAAAAAATAAGGACTACTGCCTCGTGCGCGCCAATATTTTCTTTTTCAAATAACTGAAGACCGGGGGATATCATTCTGCGCTATCTCCTCTAAGGGATTCGCTTAGAACGTAATAATTAGACTTCACCTTTTTCCACGACTTGAGTGAAAACGTTAATATTTTTCGTTAGAGCTTTCGTCATTGCCAGAGGAGAAGCAGATAATACACAGTGAATCGTCTTCATATATAGTCTCCGTTGAATAATTTTTAACGCAAATTTTTCATTTCATATAGGTATGCATACTATACAATAGAGGCTAATTAATGTCTAACGCCGTGTTCTAAAATGAGGTGCAACGCATTAGAGTGTTTGTTGATAAGACAGGCACAGAAAGGCGTTGCAAATGAGAGAATACAAACAATTAGGATATGAAGAAAGAATAAAATTGGCAGCGCTTCGTCAATCGCAGTCATCACTAA
>CANFPP010000006.1 GCA_947449005.1 Holosporales bacterium
TAACTTAAAAGATATGACGCAAGAAGATTTTGATGAAACAATTTTAAACTACAATGAAACTCCGAGAAAGAAACTGATGTGGAAAACTCCTCTTCAGGTCTTTAACGAAAATTTACTCCGTGTTGCACTTCCAGCTTGAATGTGGCTACAAATAAAAATTAACTTAAAATGTAATAAAAAGTCAAATTTTAAAAGTGGCCGTAATTATGTTTTGGGGCGGCTAGTCTTGCATGAGGTCCCCGGGGCTGGCCCGGTGGTAACAGCGGAGGGAGTGCAGATGTCATTGCGAGAGAAAGGAGCGACAGGTAGGGACACAGTTGCACTAAGAAGGGTGTGAGTTTATATTTTTAATTTAATCCTAAACTCAAGACTAATTAATTAAAAACTGTTTTAAATCAGCATGTTATTGATGTGATTTTGCTTAATCTCTTTTTAGACAGCCATACGCTAAAATACCAGAAACCGTCATTGCATCCGTTAATTGATGAGACATTACAAGAGAAATAGCCTCTTCAATAGGAATCCATGCAATTTGAAGCACTTCTTGAGGATCAGATACAAAGGGTTTAAGCTCTTGCACATCTTCGCAATAAAAAACTTGGGTTAAGTTTTCTACATTATCTAAGCCTGGCCGGTAAGTAATCAAGGGATGCAAAACGTTACATGCATAACCTGTTTCTTCAATACATTCACGGTGTGCAGCGGTGATTGAATCTTCCCCCTCATCCACACGCCCGCCTGGAAGTTCCCAAGTAACCGCATCGATAAGGAAGCGGTATTGAGCTGTTAAGAGAACTTCCCCCTCTTTAACAGCGACAACTCCTGCTCTTGGTCCAAAATCCACAACAAAATAATCTTTTTTAAAGCCATGAAAAAGACCCGTATTTTTCGTTATTATATGAAACGGGTTCTCATGAACCAATTCAGGTTCTTCAAAGCGAATTATGGGCTTTGCAACAAAGGGTAATGAACTTGTCATAGAAGTTTAAAATGGTCCACGAAAGGAAGCATCAGGAACATCTAAGTAGTCCTCTGGTTTAATCACAGGAGCAGGTCCTGGATCCTTACCAACCATGCTACAAACAGCTTCAACTATCTCATAAGGTCCTGGATAGTAGTAATTAGACAATCCCCTTGACGTTGGAGTTGGCAAATCAGGAAGCGCTATACGCCTTGGAGGTTGCTTAAGATCACTGAAGCATTCTTCTGTTATGCGAGCAATAATTTCTGCTGAAAATCCTGCAGACCGACATGCTGTGTCTAAGACAAGAAGTTTTCCTGTTTTTTTGACTGACTTAGCAATCATAGAAGGATCAAAAGGATTGAGAGTCCTGACATCTATCAGATCTGCTGTTACCCCTATATCTTTTAGAGTTTCTAAAGCTTTAATGGCTTCAATATTCATATAAGAGGTTGCAACAATCGTCACATCCTTACCTTCACGAAGTAAATTTGGCTGACTTAAGGGTACATAGTAATCACCCTCAGGAACCTCGCCATAAAGATTATAAAGCCATCTATGTTCGATACAAACAACTGGATTGTTATCTTTTATAGCTGACATTAACATTCCCTTAGCATCAGCTGGGGTTGTCGGCATAATGACCTTTAAACCTGGAATATGTGCAAACCAAGCTTGTAAGCTTTGGGAGTGCTGAGCTCCTTGGCCCCACCCTCTTCCTACAATCAAACGAATAACCATAGGGGCAGCAGCTTGGCCACCAAACATGTAGTGCCACTTTGCTGCTTGATTGGCAATTGGATCCATAGCAAGCATAGCAAACTCAAGCCTAATGTGTGTCATGACAGGGCGCATTCCAGTTAGAGAGGCCCCTAGTGCCACTCCGGTCATTGCACTCTCAGACACGGGCATATCCATAATTCTTTGTGGTCCGTATTTGTCAACTAATCCCTTAGTGGAGCCAAAAATAGCAGCAGCATCAGGAACCCCTAAACCAAGAACGAATACGTTTGGATCGTTGGCAAGAGATAAATCTAGTGCTTCATTAAGCGCTTGCGCGTAGGTCAGATGTCTTGCCATTGGTCATTTCTTCTTTTTTTGTTTCAAAAAAATTATCGTCTGCATAAAGATATGTTGAAAGTTCTTTGCGATCAGGAAAAGGACTAGCTTTTGCAAATTTAACCGCTTCTTCAATTTCTTCTGCTATTTGTTTTTTAAACTGACTTACGTCTTGAGCCGTTAGAACTGATTGAGAAATCAGAGACTTTTCACTTAATGCTACTGGATCTTTACTCTTCCAAGAGTCAATTTCCTCTACCGTTCTATAGCCAAGATGTTCATCACCTAATGGTCCGCAATGCTCTAACCATCTATAAGTTTTAAACTCTAAAAAGACAGGCCCTTTACCACTACGCGCATAGTCAACAGCTTCTTGCCCAAGAGAATAAACGTCTTCTAAAGTATTGCCATCTGCATGGTAGCTTTTGAGACCATGCGCTTGAGCAAGCTGGTAAATTTCTCGGTTATCTGGCTGACGAACTGACAAGGGAGAAAGAACGGAATAAAAATTATTTTCACAGACCAAAACAATTGGCAATTTATGAAGCTGAGCAAAGTTCAAGCTTTCATGAAAAACACCCGTTTCAGTTGCTCCATCTCCAAAGAAAGCGACAACAACTCTATCTTCACCTTTCATCTTAGCGCTCAATGCAGTACCAACGCTGATAGAAATAGTGCTTCCAACAATAGGAACAGCCCCCAAGAAACCTGCATTTGTATCAATTAAATGCATGGATCCGCCCTTACCAAAAGCACAACCTGTGGCTTTTCCGTACATTTCTGCAATCATAGCCTTAAGACTACCGCCTTTTGCTAAGTAATGAGCATGGCTACGATGCGCAGACATGACATAATCAGTTTGGCGCAGCTGAGCGCAGATACCAGCAGCAATAGCTTCCTGGCCAATGCTTAAATGGGTAGGACAGCGCATTTCTTGCTCACTTGCATATAAATCTGAAATACGCTCTTCCACCATTCGGATACGTAAAAGGCTATAAAAAAGCCTTTTACGATTTTCTTGGGACAATTCTACCATAACTTTTCTAACCTTTAAGCACGCATAGTGTAATCAGTTGGCCAATCGTTTAGTTGATCGATGTATTTTTTGCCCCATTCAACGACTTCACGAATTCCTTCTTCAAGTCCAATTTCTGGTTTCCATCCCACATCTTTGTAGATAGCTGATGAATCTAACCAATAACGAGCGTCTTGACCAAGTCTATCACCTGTTACTTCACAGATTGCTTCAAAAGGTTTGCCGAGTTCTGCAGCAACCATCTCAACTAAAGTACGGATGGCTGTTGGCTGTTCAGGTCCTGCGTTATAAACAGTTCCCAGTGGTGCTTTCTCTGCAACTAAGTGAATTGCACGGGCTAGATCGCGAGCATGAATATAAGACTTTTCTGCTCTACCACCACCATGCAAAGGTAGCTTCTTGTCAAGAAGTCCACAGACAACTGCCTTTGGGATAATTCTATGCAATAATTGACCAGGACAGTATGCATTAGAAGGTCTAATAATATTCATCGGGAACTTTAGAACATTAAAAATTGACATTAAATGCAAATCAAACGCTGCTTTTGAAGCTGCATAAGGGCTGCTCGGGCGAATTGGAGTATCTTCTTTTGCCGCAAAATCAACAGATCCATAAAGCTCTGAAGTGCCAATTTGAATAAATCTCTTCAAATAATCTCTTTTTGCCAATTCTTCTGTAAGACGCGCCAAAGCCATAGAGTTGGTCTCAAAGAAGCGCCAAGAATTTTTCCAAGATACAGCACCTTCTCCTTGAGCAGAGTAGTTAACGATAACCTCTGGTTGTTCTTTATCAAGAAGCTCTAGAAGTAAATCTAGCTCGTGAGTGATGTGGTAGGAGTGATAAGAATATCTTTTATCGCCTTTTCCGACATTCAAAGTAAATGGCTCTGGCTTTTCAGAGCTACGACCAACGGAAAGAACTCTCTCAACACCAGGTTGATCTAGTAAGTACTTGGATGTATGAATTCCAAATGAACCACCACCGCCTATAACTGCATAACGTTTAATCACTCTTTTTCTCCTAATTCATTAATACTTGCGTCGAATTTATTCCAGTTTGGATCTGTCTCAAGAATTGTCCAGTCATAATCACCTGTGTAACCTGACTCTTCAAAAACCTGGTGCCACTCTTCAGGCTTCAAGTAAGTTAAAGCAGTCAATACCCACCCTTGAAAAATATCGAATTCTTCTTGGGTTCGATAAGCATCTACTTGCACAAAAGCTTTTCCATTAGAAAGCCGTTGAATTTCTTGTAACGCAAAAATACAGTCTTGGCGATCTAAATTATGAATTGTGTTAATGCAAAAGACCGCTTGAAAAGAGTTGTCAGAAAAGGGAAGCGACTTTGCTGTCCCTTTTACAAAATTGCCTTTAACGCTGGGTTCGCAATGGTTTAATGCATATTCTGATATGTCTAATCCAAAAACCTGAAGGCCCGGACAAACTTGCATTAAATCATTTACTAAAAACCCCTTAGCGCATCCAATATCTAAAACTTTATCGCCTGGTTTTAATTGAAAATGGTCAACTATATCCCGAGCTACGGGTAACCATCTTCCATCATACGTATAGCCACCATACCCCTGTTCACGGGGTCCATCGAAATATTCCTGACCAAATTGCCTTGCGACACGCTGATTTTCTATATCAAGTGAACGAGGTTTACTTAATTTACGTTTTGAGCGTGGAAGTTTTTGCAGTAAGTGAAGCTCTGGCATTAATTATGCTGCCTCTGCAAATTCTTTTTGGCACAACGTCAAAGCTTGTGACCTGTCAGTAAACTGGAATTCTGGAAATGCTTTGTAGATTGCTGTGATATCAAAATGGCGATGAGTTAAAGGATTTTTTCTCTCAGTTAACTTTACGTCGACTTCAAATGAGAAAATATTAGCAATTTGATTCGCTAAATCAAAATAGGAAATGGATTCACCTGTTGCCAGATTTAACGTTCCGGTACTTGCGTGGAATAGCGCTAAGCGTGCTAATTCGGCTACATCTTCAACATAAATATGATCTCTTTTTTCTTCACCACCACCAAACAATGTGATGGAGTGGTCTTTGTGAGCGGAGCGACGCAAGCGGTTAGGACCATACGAATTATGCGTATCCGTCTCTCCATAGATAAGAGTCGGCCTTAAGATAGCTGTAGGAATTCCAGTGGAGAGCATCATTAACTCACGCGCTCTGTGCATAATTCCATATAAATCTTCTGCGCAAGCAGAGCTTTCTTCGTTAATAAGCGGTATAGATATTGGGTAAACAGCGTCGGAGCTGAAGTATACAGCATGCTTAATTTTAGCAATTTCTATGGCTTGACTTACAGTGCTCGCAATCTGGATATTTGCCACCAAAGGATCAATTCCTTTGCCCTTATCTGGCGTAATTGCCGCTAAAAAAATCAAAGAATCTGATGGTTTCAGCAATTTTTCTAGCTCTTGATGTGCTTTTGGTGCCGTAAAATCAAGATCTTTTCTGCCAAGACATAAAACTGGAGTGTCATGTTGAGCTAATTTCTTCACTAAACTCTGACCAACGAAACCTGAAGATCCAATAATAACAACTCGTTCTGGTTTTGTTTGTTGGGTATTTAAATGGTGTAGCATTACTTAGTTTCCTTAATTTTATTAGGTTTTCCCAAATTTATGTGCTGAAGATTACTATTTTCCTCGGCAGCCGCAAACACAGGAAAAGGATCTATGACAACAGGAGTTTTCATTTCTTTTGCAATATCTTCAATCTTAAAAGATTTAAACTCATCCCAAGGCGTCATAACAATTAACACATCCGCTCCTTTGCAAGCAGCTAAGGCGCTATCGCAAATGTTGACATGATCATAGCCCCTTAAATGTTTTACAACAGGGTCATAAGCGTTGATCTTAAAAGGGCTTAAACTCCGAAGCAATCTTAGGGAAGGAGAGTTTTTAATTGAATGGGTATTAATTTTATAGGCTAATCCCCAGACAGCAATCGTTGGGTTTTCTTTGCCGTTTAGGACAGTCTCATGCAATTTTCTAAGAGCCCAATCTGCCCGGTACTCATGGTCCGTCAACCATGTTTTTACCAGTTGAGCATTGTTTCCATGAGTGTGAGCGATTTGCAGAATTGTTGTAAGGTCTCTTTCTAGATTTCCACCAGAAAGCCCTAAGCCTGGAGATAAGTATGCATAAGGTCCAATACGTTTATCTAGGCGCAAAGTTTCTGCTATATCTTCCCATTCTGCACCAACTTTTTCACAAACCTCAGCCAACATGTTTGTCGTGGTTACGGTTGAAACCAAATACATATTAATAGAAATCTTTGCTAGCTCTGCGCTTTCATAACTCATCACAAATATTGGACAATCAAAAATAGAGAGAAACTTCTGAAGAGGCGCTGGTAATGGATTATTCTTTTCTTTAGCTCCGACCATAAATCTCTCTGGATACATTGCTCTTTCAACAGCACGACCAAAAATTAAGGTTTCAACTTGATAGAACAAACGCTCCTTAAGGATTGAAGCATATTTAGCCTCTAATGAACGTGTGAAACCAGGGTGGACTTGGCTCAAGATGACAACAATAGCAGAAGCAGAAAGGTATGGGACAATATTGCCAACCAAATTTTCTATGGGGGACACATCGCTCTCTCCCTTATCATTGGTCGGAACATCAGGCGCAACATAGATAACATCGCAGGCTTTTAAATCATCTAAGTTGGAAGTAAAGCGAATCTTATCTTTATGCTTTTCTAAGAGATTGTCTAAATCTGGTTCGACAACAGGTAGCTGTCCTTTGTTTAAAGCCTCTGTATTATCAGCGTGATACCCAATAATATTTATATCATCACTTTTGGCCGCTGCAGCGATTGCAGATACCAAACCAAGATGAGTCATTCCCACATAACCAACAGTAAGGATGGCACTCATTACATTTCCCCCAGATTCTTAGCTATCCAAATATCATTCAAAATATTACCAGAACCCTTTTTACAAATTTCTTTGAAATACCTATATTCCAACTCCCATGTTGGGTCAGGCTGCACCAACGTAACACACTCTTCCGTTGGCCTTCCACTTGGTAAGGTCCTATTTCTTAAAATAAAGTGACTTGGTCCCCATTTACACAAAGATTCAATGTGTGCTGAGCCAAATTCTGCAAAAATATCGCAGGTAAAATGATTGCGCCAACTTAAAAGAGTCATTTCAAGCTGCATATAAGGAGTGCCCTCAGAGTGGAAAGTCGCATGGTCAGGCGCCTTGTTTTCAAAGCAATGCTCCGTAAGTTTAGAGAAACTTCTAGAATCATCACCAAACCAGAAAAGGATTGTATCTAAAAGATGAGAGCCCAAGTCCTTAATGACTCCATTCCCCTTGTCTCGCCAAGGAGAGTTTCTAACGTCTCGCGCTGTGCCATTGCCATAAAACATTCTACAGCTATAGATTTTTCCTAAGCGACCTGAATCCAAGACTTCTTTCATTTTTACAAAATGAGGTTCAAAGCGATGATTATAGGCTGTATAGCAAATAGCCTTAGAGCTTAGAGAAGAAAGTTTTTCTGCTTGTTGAGCCGTTACTAAAAGAGGTTTCTCGACTAAGACATGCTTATCATGAGAAAGAAGATACTCTATTATCTCTTCTTTAGCTTCATCAGGCGTGCATAGTAACGCAGCATCGTAACTTTCTAATGAGATTTCGCGAATATCTTTATAATCTGCTTCAGGCGAAATTGGATCAACCGTAGCCACTAAATCTGCTTGTGCAATGGCTGCTCTTTTCTTGCCTTGAATCCCGAGCCCAACAACAATAACGCGCATTAAACTTCCCTAACCATAACGAACTTGACGTTCAATATGATCAATTTTTGTGAATATATCTTTTGGAGTAACAGGAATATTTCCATCATACTCACACTCAATGCCAGCAGCCATTGCCCCTAAAATAGAAGCAATAACTTCATTTTTTGTTGCAATCATTGCGAGTGTTGCGTAGGAAAGCAAAGCATCACCTGCCCCTACCGGGTCTACAACTTTATCAGCAAAACTATCAATTGTAAAAAAGCTGCGGGTGTCTTCACTTGGAGGATGATGGAAAACAATCATTCCTCTTTCTCCCATTTTCAACATCAATGTTTTGCATTCTGCGCGGCGATATAATTCACTGCCCAACGGCCTTATAACGGAATCTTGGTCACCCAAAGAAAATCTTGCTTCTCTCTCGTTAGGCGTAATGAGATCAAATCCTTTAAACTCTAGTATGTTTCCCCAGCGACTTGCAACTTGACTATCAGCAACGCGGAAGCATCCCTTTGGTATACTATCTGTAAGTGTTGGTATTGTCTGACGGCTAAACATGCCATGCCTAAAATCACTAAAAACGACAGCATCACATTCAGTATTTGATATTTGCTCTGCAAGCTGTTTTAGAATTTTATCTGAAATGGTGCGATTATCTAGCGTGTCTATTTTTAGTAAACGATAATTTCCAACAACAATTGCATTTTTATTAGTAGTTGGTCGTGTAGAGTCAATAATGGGTAAGCACTTGATATTGTTTGCTTCAAGATCTGCCAAAACTTGAGTAGTAAGTTTATCATCCCCCATAACGGTTGAAAATATAACTTCAGCTCCAGCTGCCTGAATGTGTTTTGCAACAACAGCAGCCCCTCCTGTAAAGTCTTGCTGATCTTCAAAACGCACGCTGATTGTTGGAGTTTTGGTCATCCCCCCAATCATGCTGCAATGCGTGTAACTATCAACGATAGTGTCGCCGACAACATGAACCTTAAGCCCTGCTGATTTTAAAACAGCCTCTCTTAAATCGCTGAATTTTAAATTTTCAGCATCCATGAGAACCATTAGCTTGTCAGCAGCTATCTTTGGAGGAGCCATTTCAATCAAAGCAGACGATGAGTAGACAATGTCACCAGGACTAAAAAGAACTTCGCCACCATAAGATTCAATTAAATCAATCTCTTCTTGAGTCTTGGGAGGGATTGAACCATCAACATACTCATAACCTTTTGAATAATAGTTTGGCTGAATAAGACTTAAATTCTTTAAGGGTGTTGGCTCTGAATCAACAAGCACATAATCAACCATTTCAAATGCAGCTAAGTTTATCGCGCGCAGATCTTCTGGCACATAAGGGCGCATATTGGCCTTCATAATGTGCTTATCTGCTGTCACACTAATAATGAGAATATCGCCTTTAGATTTTGCAAAAAGAAGGTGGCGAATGTGGCCAGGATGAACGACGTCAAAAACGCCATGGCACATGATAACCTTTTTATCACGCGGCATTGGCCCTATAATTTGACACAACTCTTTAACAGTTTTAACTTTATGTTTGTATTGAAAAATATCTTCTGCATTCATGATAAGTACCCTAAGCAACCTTCTGTGTTAGCATTTCAAACCAAGTTTTCGTTGCCTTTTCAATAGATTGTGGATCCCACAAAGGAGCTTCACGCCAATAATCAATCTCGGCAACTATTTTTGCAACACCATCTTCAAAAGAAACTTCAGGCTTCCAATCAAGCTCTTTAGTGATTTTACTAATATCTGCCCAGGTGCAATCAGGCTCACCTGGTCTTTTAGGGATATAAATAACTTCACCGTCCAAAAGCTCAATTAATTTATTTACTGATTGCGGATTTCCTGCGCCTAGGTTGAAAACTTCGCCAGATTTTGATGTTTTAGCTGCTAAATAAAAAGCTTTTGCAATATCAGTGACATACAAAAAATCTCTTTTTTGCGTACCGTCACCAACAACTGTAAAAGGTTTTTCAGCAAGTTTTTGCTTTAAAAAGACACCAAATACAGCGCCATAAGCACCAGATGTGCGTGACCTTGTGCCATAAGCATTAAAAATGCGCACAGAATTTACTGGCAGCTTATAGACTTGGCTCCAATGAAAAGCAGCCTGTTCCCCCATATACTTACTTAAAGCATAAGGATATTCAGGAGAGATCTTGTGATCTTCTCGAGTCGGCGTTGAGGCTAGCCCATAGCAAGACGAGGAAGCTGCATAAACAAACTTTTCAACATTCGCAAAACGAGAAGCTTCAAGAATAGAAACTGTTCCCTGAACATTTGCAGACATATATTCTGCTGGATTTTCAATAGAGGGAACAATGTCGCCTATGCCGGCAAAGTGAAAGACATACTTTGCTCCTTTAAACAGCGGTGAATCCGGCTTAATAGACCGGATATCACTCTGTTCAAAAACTACTTTTGGATTACTTTTGTGTTGTTCAAGATTAGCGAGTCTTCCACCAACTAAATTGTCAATAACTCGGACTTCAAATCCCTCATTAACCAAAAGATCAACTGTGTGACTGCCAATAAAGCCAGCGCCACCTGTTACAACACAAATCGCCATTAAGCAGCCTGCTTTCCATTTAGAGAGCGCACATTAAAGAATAGCTCGTTAGTAAGTGTATCCTTTAACTTGCCTGCTTTGAATGCCTGGCAAAGGTCACGAACAGCATCTTCAATTGTGTGAGTTGCCTTAAAACCAAGGTGACGCGCTATCTTGTCAGAATTAATGTGGTATGAGCGAATGTCATCCGTTGTCGTTGAAGTGATCTCTAGATCTTTTTTCTCTGGAAACTCTTCTTGAACAATGTCTCTGACAATTTCAGCAATTCTCATAATAGATAAGTTCTGATAGCCTGCGTTAAATGTTTGACCAGCAATCTTTTCAGAAGAAACAGTTAAGAGAAGTTTGTAAAGATCACACATGTCTTGTATGTGCAAGTTTGGACGCAACTGGCTTCCACCAAATACTGTGATTTTATTATTGTTTATCGCGTGGTTAGTTAAAATATTCACAGATAAGTCAAAGCGCATACGTGGGCTGTATCCACAAATAGTAGCTGGACGAATTGTTACGCAAACGAAGTTTTCATCTTGATGCTTAAACAATAACGGCTCACACATACCTTTGAATTTATTGTAAAGAGTCAAAGGAAGAAGCGGGTGCTCCTCTGTAACATCTGGTTGTTCAGACACACCATAAACAGAGCTGCTTGATGCATAAACAAAACGCGTTACGCCAGCTTTCTTAGCAGCAACAACCATTGGCTCAAAGCAATCATAATTTATAGTCTTGCTAAGGTCTTCATCAAGCTCAAAGCTCGGGTCATTAGAAATACAGGCCAAATGAATAACTGTATCTACACCTTGGCAAGCCTCTGCGAATTTTTCTGTATCGCGGATATCTGCTTCATAAGTAGTTAAGCGTGGATGACTCGGTAAAAAACAACCATAATACATAGTATCATAAACTGAAACAGTGTATCCCTCATCAAGTAATTGCTGTGTTAAAAGGGTGCCAACGTATCCAGCTCCACCAGTAATAAGTACATGCTGCATGAAAAAATCTCCAATAAAAAAAAATTAAGCAATCTTTGCGTTTAGTTGAACTGCATTGTCCTGCTCACCAGTTGCTATGCTGTAAGCTGAAGCTTTAGCATCACGATAAAACATTTCAACAGTTTCTTGGGAGTAATCAAATAAATCCTTACCAAACAATGAAAGTTTAGCCAAAATATCAGAAGTAGCGGTTATAATATCGCAACCACTTTGATCTGCATGGATTACATTTAAAAGCTCTCTTGGGCTTGCCCAAAGCAATTCTGCTTTTGGCTTTGAAGCCACTGTTTTTTTAGCCTCTGTCATAAGCGGCAACGGATCGACGCCAGTATCAGCAATTCTTCCGGCAAAAACAGAAACTATAGCCGCTGTTTCTTTACTTAGACAATTAGTGACTTCTCTTATTTGTTCTTCTGTAAAAATAGCAGTAATGTTTAACTTTACACCAGCTTCTGCAAGAGACTTTATAATTGGACCAGTAAACTCTCTTTTTGTGTTCATTACAGGAATTTTTACATAGACATTTTCGCTCCAGCGAGTAATTTCCAGAGCTTGTTTTTCCATTGTTTCTAAATCATCAGCAAATACTTCAAAAGATATAGGACGATCTCCAATTATCTTCAAAGCCTCAAAAGAAAATTCTTTATAGTCAGTAATCCCTGCTTTGCGCATTAATGTGGGATTTGTTGTGAATCCTTTTACCCATGGTTTTTCAGCGAGTGATTTAATGTCACTTAAATTTGCTCCATCGGCATAAATTTTAACTTTTAGGGACTCTAAATTCATTTTCATTCCTTAATTTAATCTTGCATCACAATAAAATTAACGGCGTCCAATAAGCTTTTGCAAACAAAATCTGCTACGTACGGATTCTCTTCTGCATAACCACGCTCAATTAAAATTGAGCCCTTACAACCAGCGTTTTGACCAGCCCCAATATCTCTCCATCTATCTCCTATCATGTAGCTTTGAGTTAGGTCAATATTCATTTCATGACTAGCTTCTAGCAGCATTCCAGGTTTTGGTTTGTAGCAACGACAATCAGCACTATCAACCTCATAACAAACATTAATGAGGTCAATTGGTAGTTTTAATTTGATTATTTGATGCATGCTCTCGACTACTTCACGAGCCTGCTTCCCAGTGGCAACATCAGGTTGGTTGGTTACAATGACCAACAAATACCCCAACGATTTTAATGTAAGCAGGGCCCCTTCTACGTCTTCATAAAAACGAAAATCTTCTACTGTGTCAGGAGGATAAGGTTTTCCCTCTCGCACGACGGAATAATTAATCACTCCGTCTCTGTCGAGGAAAACTGCTTTGTTCATTTTAAAACCTAAGCTGCTGCTGTTGTTCTTTCCCACTTGGTTTCAACGGCTTGTAGCTTTGGATGACTTACCAAACAATGCCAAACAACACCTTGAAAAGCTTCAGCATGAGGAGTTATGCGACTATTGTGAATAGTTGGAATCAAAACAACCACATCGCCTTTTTCTTTCGTATAGCCACCATTGCGCCCAACGATACCAAATATTTTTAATCCTCTTACTTTAGCTTCATCAATAGCTTTAACTAGATTGGGACTAATATTGTTTTTAGCATCACCTCCGCCAACAGACAAAATTAAGATAGCGTCTTTCTCATTAGCTTTGCTCACCTTTAGCCAAGCTGAAAAAACCGTATCCCAACCTTCATCATTCGTTCTAGCTGTTAGCTCAGAAACATTATCTGTTGGGGCATAAGCTTCAATTGCACAAAGTTTACGAAAATCATTAACTGCATGGCCACAATTTGCAGCACTTCCACCGACACCAAGAATAAAGAGCCTACCTTCCCGTTGACGCAAAGATGCCAATTCATCAGCTAGTTTCTCAATTAAACTATAATCTAATTGTTGTGATATTTCTTGAACTTCTGCAAAGAATGTCTGTGTGTGCTGCATTTGTGTTTCCTAAAACTTAGTTTTTCAAAAATATGTTTTTTGCAATTCCAACGCTAATTGATCTCAGAGGATATCCAAAATCTTTTCTCTTATGCAAGTTATTTATAAGGGATTTTTGTGGTGGCTATAAAGTTGCCAAAACACCCTCAGCACTAGATATCTCGCACGAACCAACACTTGGCTCAACATGTACACTTTCAACGATTCCATCATTAACAACCATCACATAGCGCTGTGAACGCATTCCCATGCCATGACCAGATGCATCCAGCTCCAAGCCAACGGCTTTCGTAAAATCAGCATTTCCGTCGGCTAACATAACAACTTTATCTTGTGTCTTTTGATCCTTTGCCCAAGCTTGCATAACAAAAGCATCATTGACTGAAATACATGCAACTTGGTCAATTCCCTTAGCCTTAAGAGCCGCATCATTCGCAATAAAACCTGGTAATTGTTTTGCTGAACAGACGGGGGTAAATGCGCCTGGAAGACCAAATAAGATCGTTTTTTTGTTTTTAAAGAAATCTCCAGAATTGATATCTTGACCACCAGACTCTGTTGCTTTCTTAAAGTTTACTTTAGGTAAGTGATCGCCAGCTTTGATTGTCATTTTACTAATCCTTTGTTGTTGATTTTTTCTGACTATACCTCTTCCGATGCGACACTGCTATTTCTTTATATCATTTTTTGATGTTACTCCCTCTTGTTTTTCGGCGTGAGGGTTGTCATAATCCGAAATTAAATAAACAAAATAACCTTGGTGTTTTATGCGCTGTTCGTCTTATTGTACGGCAGATAGTTATAGTATAGATGATTTGGCAAAGTTTCTTCGAAGCGAAGGACTTGATCCAAAATTTTATAATGACGTGATTCATGTTCGAAAAGATGGTGAAGACACGGGCAAAGATATTTTCTATTTTCCTTACGGTTGCGTTATTTTTTGGGGAACTGATGAAGAGGAAGACAATCAATTTATTGAGTCTTTGAAGCCTTTTGAAAGCTCTCCTTTGGCAAACAACACGCAGGATGGATGTGTTTTTCAACTAGGGTCTGAGACTATTATTAATGAGGAAGATGATGAGATTATTCTAGAATCACATGATCCTCTCATAAAACTTTCCTTGTCACATGGCTTATCTCAATCAGTAAAATTAACAGCTTTTGAAGAGTCCATTGGAAGGACGATTGAAAAGACACGTCATTTACCAAGAGAGCTAGCCATGATGGGAAAGATCTCTCTATCACGACAAAAGCTATCCAAAAAGATTGGCGCTTTGTTTGCAGAGAGAAATTCAATAAACTTACACAGCGATATTTTAGATACTCCAGAATTCTTCTGGCGTCGTCCACGCTATGAGCCATATTATCACATGGCAGCCGAGTATATGGACATTAAGACGCGTCTCGATATTTTGAACAAACGCCTTGATGTCATTCATGAGCTTTATGATATTTTGTCAAATGAGCTTAAGCATGCACACTCTTCTCGTTTGGAGTGGATTATTATTTGGCTGATTGTTAGTGAAGTTATCATGCATGTCTTGAAGGATTTTTTGAAGTGGATCTAAAAGCGGTTATTACCACCCCTCTGCCGTCAGTTATGATAACTAAAAGCGTAACAGGATTGAGAGAAAATGACAGGTAGTAAGGCAGCGGTTCTTGAATTACAAGGAATTACGCGAGTTTTTCAGCAAGGTGATACGGAATTACAAATTCTTTGCGGAGTTAATTTAACCGTTAAATCCGGAGAAATTGTCGCTCTGTTGGGACCAAGCGGTTCAGGTAAATCAACCTTGTTGCAAATTTCCGGACTTTTAGAATCTCCAACTTCTGGTTCCGTTTTGATGAATAATATTGCCTGCCAAACATTGGATGATGAGCAACGCACTCTATTGCGCCGTCAATACGTTGGGTTTGTTTATCAATTCCATCATTTATTGCCAGAATTTTCTGCACTTGAAAATGTGATGTTGCCCCAATTTATTAGTGGTGTAGATCGTGCAACTGCAAAGGCAAGAGCAGAGCAATTATTAGTAAAGATGGGCCTATCGCATCGCTTAGAGCACCGTCCCCAAAAACTATCGGGCGGCGAGCAGCAACGAGTTGCCATCGCGCGTGCCCTTGCAAATAAACCAAAAATTTTGCTCGCCGATGAGCCAACAGGAAATCTTGACTCTCAAACTTCTGAGAAGGTTTTCAATGAAATGCTAACTCTCGTTCGCGAAACCGGTCTTGCTGCTATCGTTGCGACTCACAACCTAGAGCTCGCCAATAAAATGGATCGTATTATTCGCCTGAACGATGGAGTGTTACTTTAAACTTTATAACCTAGAAGAATTCTCCAGCGGCAGCGCTTATAACGAGTCCCGCTATGACTAAAAATACCCAATTAATTTTCTCTTTAAAAACGGCAACTATCGGGTCGTCATGTAACAGGTTTCGATTTGCCTTAAGCCAAAGATTCGAGAGCATGTAAAGCAAAAGTGGGCAGAGAAACCACAAAACTGACTTATATGGGTAAAGGTGATCGATATCCCCATTCTCAATGTACATCATCAAAACAATGCTCGTTAAAAAGCCGCAGGAAATACCAAGCATGGCAACGATAGGAGCATCGCTTTGGATGTAGCCGCGTCCTGCAACGAGAGTGCTCTCCGAAAGGCCATTTAATTCAATGAAACGTTTTAAAAAGGCTAAGCTTAGGAATAAGAATAAACACAACCCAATGAGCCAGTTTGAGTAGGCAACGCCTGTTATTTGGTAGCCAGCCAGGATTCTGATTATATAAAAAGCCGACAAAAAGAAAACATCATTGAGAAAAAATTTTTTAATTTTGATCGAATAGATGAGGTTTAAAACTATATAAGAATAAGCCAATATTAGAAAACTAGGATTTAGCCTAAGCCCCAACAATACAAAGGAAATCTGTAGGACAAGAATCAAAAAAACTGCTTTTGGCAGATGAATGGTGCCTCTGGCTAACGGCCTGAAACGTTTTCTTTTGTGAAGACGATCGGACTCTAAATCAAACAAATCGTTGATGATGTACATTGAAGAAGCGAGCAGGCTAAACGCGCAAAATCCAATAAAACAATTCAAGAAAAGTTGAAAATCTAAAAACTTATGCGAAGCAAAAAGAGGCAGGAAAATCAGAAGATTCTTAACCCATTGATAGGGACGGATAAGGCGAAACAGCGATTTAAATCCAGATTTTTCTTCCACAAATTCTGTTGATTTGATGTCAAATGTTCTTAGCTTTTTGAGAACCTTTTCGGGAGTATTGATGGCATAGGCCTCTGCAGAATCCTGCCAAACCAAAAGATCGTCTTTTGAGTTTCCAGCATAAATAAAGCCATTTTTACCAAATTCCTTAACAAGTGTTTTTGCTTTCTCCCCCGCCCTTAAATTCTCTTTACCATTGCTGGCGAAGTATCCTTCAAAACAACCAAGATGATCACAGACGGCTTTTGCAAACTTATCATCAGCTGCAGTTGCTAGATAAAGTGGATGTCCTAGAGCTTTTTTCTGTTTTAAGAACTCAATAAATTGTTCGTTATAAGGAAGTAACGCCGCAGCAGGAAGGGCGACTTTTGCGAGCTGCTGTTTAAGATAGGCTCGCCCGCCTTTAATTAGCCAAACAAGAGCAAAGAAAAATTTCCACGGATATTTTTTAAGAAATATTAAAAGAGATTCATGGAGAACGTCACTGCGAATGAGTGTGCCATCTAAATCGACGCACAAGGGAAGTTTAGAAGCATTCATTATTTAACACCGGCCCAAATTTTGCGCATTGTTAAGTAGAAAATTACGGTCATAACAGCGAGATAGATCATAACCTTAACGCCCATTCTTTTGCGTTGTTCCATTTCTGGTTCGGCAGCAAAAGCTAAAAACGTCACAACATCATGCGACATTTGTGCGACTGTTGCCTTGGTTCCATCAGCATAGGTAACTTGACCTTCCGTTAACGGAGGAGCCATCGAAATTTGATTGCCTGGAAAATAGATATTATAATGCCGACCAGCGTCAACGCGCTCGCCATCCGGAGGGCTTTGATACCCCACCAACAAAGCATAAAGATAATCTGCACCCCCGACTCGTGCTTTTACTAAGAGCGACTGATCTGGTGGAAACGCACCATTATTTGCAGCGCGCGCCGCATTGTCATTATCATAAGGGGAAACGAAAGTATCGGAGGGAAGAGCTTTACGCTTAAACATTTGTCCATCTAAATTTGGCTGCGCATTAGTGATTTCATGCTCAGCGGCAATTGCTTTAATCTCTGCCTCGTTAAATCCAAGTGCATTTAAGTTTCGGTAGGCCAAATGTTTCATGCTGTGACAAGTTGAGCAAACTTCTTTATAAACCTGGAACCCGCGTTGCAAAGCATCTTTTTTAAAAGTTCCAAAAGGCCCATTAAAGGACCATTTTTGTTTTGGAACTTCAATGTGTTCAGCAAAGCAAGGAAACGAAAGTAAGATCAATAAGGTCAATATTCTCATTACGTCAAACTTTCTGGCAGTTGAGGTTTAGGCTCATACTTTCCAAGCAACGGGAGGAAAATTAAGAAATGCATAAAGTAATAGGCTGTCGCTAGACGCCCTAAAATCAAATAAAATCCTTCTGGTTGTTTGCCACCAACCCAGCCCAAAACCAAGCAATTGAGCACAAAAACCCAAAAGAGATGTTTGTGAATTGGGCGATAACGTGAACTTCTAATCGGGCTACTATCGAGCCACGGCAAAACAAAGAGAACGCCAATTGCACCGAACATAGCCAAAACACCGCCAAGCTTATCCGGAATTGATCGAAGGATAGCATAAAAGGGCAGGAAGTACCATTCAGGCACAATATGAGGCGGCGTAACCATTGGGTTGGCTGGAATATAATTATCAGGTTCGCCAAAAAAATTAGGAGCAAAAAAGATAAAGAAACAATAGACCAACAAATATACGCCGAGACCAAACAAATCTTTGATAGTGTAATAGGGATGAAAAGGAATTTTATCTTCCTTTTTTTTCAGATCAATACCCTTTGGATTGTTAGAGCCAAATTGATGCAAAGCCACCAAATGCAACAAGGTTACCCCAATGATGACAAAGGGTAATAAATAGTGCAGCGCAAAGAAACGATTCAAAGTTGGATTATCAACAGAAAAACCACCCCAAAGCCAATGAACTATGCTCTCACCAAACGGGAAAGCAGAAAAGAGATTGGTGATAACGGTTGCACCCCAAAAACTCATTTGCCCCCAAGGGAGGACGTATCCCATAAAAGCAGTTGCCATCATTAACAAAAGAATCACTACCCCCATTATCCAAAGCAATTCGCGTGGTGATTTAAAGGATCCATAATAAAGTCCGCGAAACATGTGAATATAGACGACGATGAAAAACATTGAAGCACCATTCATGTGCATATAGCGAATGAGCCACCCGCCATTAACATCACGCATAATGCGCTCAACGCTATCAAATGCTTTATCGACATGAGGAACGTAATGCATAGCCAAGAAAATGCCGCTCAGAATCATGATTACCAATGAAATTCCAGCGAGTGAGCCAAAATTCCATAAATAGTTTAAATTCTTAGGGGTCGGATATTCTTTTAATTCTTTATTTAAAAGAGTAAAAATTGGCAGACGGTGATCTATCCATTTGATAAGACTCATTTAATTATCCTATGCGAATGACACTATTGTTGTTTAACAATTGATACGAGGGAATTTCTAGGTTTTTAGGGGCAGGACCACTCACGATTCTTCCTGAGCTATCATACTGTGAACCGTGACAGGCACACAACCACCCTCCCTGCTCACCTGCAGCCATTGATTTGCGCTCGTTAGGAACGCAACCAAGATGTGTGCAAACGCCGACAACAACCAACCACCTCGGATCTTTCTTAAATCTTTCTTGGTCAGTTTGAGGATCTTTTAATGTTTTGATAGAAACAGCTTCAGCGCTTTTAATTTCTTGTTCGGTGCGATGGCGAATAAAAACCGGCTTGCCGCGCCACATGGCAGTTATGCCTTGTCCTGGCTGAACATTCTTTACGTCCACATCAATCGAGGCTAAAGCCATAACATCCGCTGCGGGATTCATGCTGTTAATAAAGGGCAGAGCAACGGCACCAACGCCAACAGCGCCCATTGCTCCTGCGGTTAGGGTTAAGAAATCTCGCCGAGTTGGATCTTTATTTTCTTCTGACAACTTTGGATATCTCATGTTGTGAAACTTTTTAATACTTTAACCAGATTCCTCGTCATTGTCATCGGGCTTATGTTTCTAGAGAAATGATAAAAAAGTAAAAGTATTTCATTCAAAAATATTGTGTTTACACTTCTTCTTACTATGGTTTAAATACCCTATGTTTTATTGTTTATTTTTCTGAAACCAAAGAAATATTTAAAATTTTATCAATTAGCGAGGATCGCCATGAACAACTATAAAGTCTTTGCGATAGCTGTTTTTACTTTCCTAACGTTGCAATGCCAGGCTACTGATGACATGGCAAGCTGGGATTTAACAACTGACAACAAGAAAATAGTATTTACGTATAACTATTTACAAAGAGTCGATTGTAAGGCGCAATACAGAGCCAGAATACTATTAAGAGTGATTGACACCTCTCCCGTACAGAATATCTTCAAAAAGAATCCTGACGAAATTATTGAACTGAGCAGATTGCAAGGAACATTAGGAAATAAACCGATATTATCTAAAGATCCTTCAATGGGGATCATTACAAAAGAATATGCAGAATGGCTTGTTTCAGATGCCTGGGGGTTTACTTTAGAAGATATCAACTTAATTGTATGGAGTGGAATTAATGCAAGAAAAGGAATAAAACTCGACAAAGATTTCTATGCAACTTACTTCCTCGCAGCGGCGCAAGCAATGTACAATGAAAGGTGTGAGGTCTTTAATGTTGAAGGTGGGGGAAAACGTTGGCTAGATCTAAATTTTAATCCTGTAATGTTTGATGCGCTTTTTGGCACAGGAACAATGCACAATGAATTTTCTTGGCTTCCAAACTTGCACAACTCTCCAGACCCAATGTTTTCTTTAGATAAATTCCAAAGTTTTGTTTTTTGGCTTAGCAGTAATGGCTTAAACCACACATATCTACGAAGAGCTTTTTATGAGCTTGTATCATTGAAAAGTGTGGATAGTGGTGATGAAGATAAAAGAAAAGAACAATTAGGCTGCATTAGAAGTATAATCTTTAAAATTGTAAATTTAGAAAAGGCTGCAGATCTCACAGAAATTACAACTGCAGAAAATATACTTAATTTCTTTATACTTAAATATGGAGCTAATAAGGCCCCGACTCTTGTTAGCAAAGAGCACAGGTTTATTTTAGCTTTTGCCTCAAGTACTGCATATATGAATGAAAAAGGGAAACCGTTGAAAGCAGAATTACTTGCAGAACTTCGAGATGCGACACCTCAGGAGTTTCAAGAATACACCTCAAATGATTTTTCCAGCAATCTTGTTGGGCAGTATCTAGTTAGATAGATCTCTTTCAAGATTAAATTAACAAAAAAAATAATTTTATAAATCTCTAGGCTTTCTCTTTCTTACTTTAATGCTGCTTATTTTTGCCCTATGTTGCATTAATTTCACTTAAGAGAAACAATGTCACGGAAACCCCCAAGCCAAGACAGTAGGCAACACTGGAGTTTCAAACAAAAAAGCTAAGAGACAAGTCATTACGAGTACTTTAATCTCACACCATCACTTCCAAAACAAAATTAAATGAAGTAATCGCACTCCCACAAACCATATCCTTGTAATTCAGGAGAAACCATATCATAATTAAGTAAAAATTTAATTAATAACATATAAAAATGCTCAGGAATGACATATGACTGTCCCCGATAAAGCAACGATTACGCAAGCAATCCAGTGGCACGAAGGGATGATGCTCTCTCCGCATCATTTTCAGCAAATGGAATTGCGCTATCATCAAGTGCTCTCGAGTCATTTAGAGTTATTGGCTCCTGCTTATTGGGGAATAAAATTATTAAAACTTGACCCCATAGTTTTGCCAGATGGACTCGTTCGCATTTTAGAACTAGAGGCCGTTATGCCAGACGGACTGATTGTATTTTATTCAGCAAGTTCATCCGAAATCCCTCCCTTAGAAATTGATCTCAGTGATATGAGGGCACAGATGCAAAGATCTGAAATCACAATTCAACTAGCAATTCCAGAATGGCGTGAAGATAGCTCACCAACAATTGGAGATTTTCCAAGATTCTGGTCTGTTGAAGGAGAAGAAATAGGTGATGATAATGTCCCTGATAACATAATAAAAATCCCTCGCTTATTGCCTAGATTAACTCTCGTTGCGAGTGATAAAACGCCTGCACGCTGCTTGAGCTTTCCTCTCATAAAAGTAGCTTTTGTTGAGGAATCGTTTGCCTTAACAAATTTTGTTACCCCTTGCTTTAATATTGATAAATCTTCTTCTCTTGGTGAAATTTTTTGCTCAATCGTGCAATCAATCCGAGAAAAGGCATCTTTTTTGTCTGAAAAATGGCAAAATCAAGTCGGAACCCCAATGTTAGCAGAGACAGCGGCACTTTTGCGTCCCCTCGTACAAGCCTTGCCAGGCCTCGAAACCTCCATGCATGGAGATGGTATGCAGCCTCATTTATTGCATACAAAATTATGTGAATTGGCAGGATTGCTGGCGCCTCTCAGGCTGTCACAAATCCCCCCTGTCTTTCCTGTCTACAATCACAACGACATCCGAGCAACCATGTCGCCTGTTCTCGATTTCATTAGACAATTATTAGCAAGCATTGAGCAAACTTATGCTGCCTTTCCTTTCCATCAAAAAGAACGTTTGTTCTATTTGCCCCTTCATAAAACATATCTAGAAAATAGAATTTTCATTGGATTGCGCGCAGCTTCAGGAATGACCGAATCTCAGCTGTCCGACTGGATGGATGAAACAATTATTGTCAGTGATTTTGCCATTGACTCTGTCCGCGGGAAACGTATCACAGGCGCGCATCGCACTCTTCTACAAGACGAAGAATTATCTGAGCTTATGCCAAGTCGCGGTGTTCTAATTTTTGAGATAGAAAATGACCCTGCTTTTATTCAAGCCGGGCAAAATCTCAATATCTTTAATCCTGTCGATCAACCAAATCGTAGGCCAACAGAAATTGCTCTCTATGTGAGAAAAGGAACGACAAATGAATAAGGTTGTGAAATAAAAATGCACGCACCTGAAGGTCAAACCCCACTGTTGCAAAACTTTCAAAGCTTTTACTATGAGCTTTTGAGACAGAAAGAGCGCGCCTTAAGAATGAGTGAAGTGGATAACATTTCTGTCGAAGATAAAACCCCGCCTCCAGAGGAAAAAAACATCGTCGAGACAATTCAAAAACGTTTGAGATTTCTTCTTGAAGAGCAAGCTTTAGAAATAACAAAAAGTGGATTTAGTATCAGCCAAAACAGAGATGCTCAATACATTATGGTAGCGCTTGCTGATGATATTTTTTTGACTCTAAACTGGCCTGGCGCAAAACAATGGGGGAAATCACTTTTGGAAGGACAGCTTTTTCAGACTCAGATATCAGGAGAGTTGTTTTACAAAAAACTAGAAATTCTGCTTGAAGCAAATGATCCTGTCAGAAGTGATTTAGCGTTAATTTATCTTATGGTTTTAAGTCTAGGATTTCGCGGAAAATACAGAGATGAAGATGACCACGATAAAATTAGCTGGTACCGTGAACAGCTGTTTAATTTGGTTAATCATCGCCCCTCTCATCTCTTTCGTCCAGGTCGAGCTGAATTAATTAATGAATGTTACCACAATACACTAACTGAATCTTCAGGAAGAGGATTGCCAGATTTAAGAACATGGACTGTCTGCATTGCCAGCATTATATCTCTGTATATTTTTGTAACTTACATTGTTTGGCATAAGCTTTCTTCTGAAATGCAAGAAGCGTTAAATTTTGTTTTAGAACACACACGTCATAGTCCGCTAATATGAAAACAATCACTCATTTTTTAGATTCGATCTTTCCAAAGATTCCCTTGATTCTCATAATCGTTATTCTTGTCGCTCTTTTAATAATGATTCTAACAATTGTACTCATCATTAAGGCTGTCAAAAAAGCTAAGAAAAAAGCTGCTGTTGCACAAGAAGGAACAGGAGAAACGGTCAAAAAAGAAAAGAAAGAACAAACTCATAAGCTCCCCCCTCTTATTGGGAAAGTTAGTGAATTCTTAACTAAGAAAGGATTCTTTCGTGTCAGTGATATGAGTCTTTCTTTTTTGAAAGCTTTAGAGTTTTTACAACAATCTATTGGCACCACTAACTATAAATATAGGCTTCCTTGGTTTTTGTTACTAGGAACAGAGCAATCTGGAAAAACGTCGATGCTCGAAGGGGCAGAATTGCACCTGCCTGTTGGTCAGCCAGATTTTGGCATTGCCCACCCAAGGCCAGACTGTCAGTGGTGGTTTTTAAATCGTGGCGTGATTATTGATCCGCGCGGCAAGTTTTTAATCGAATCCAGAGGCACCGGAAGCGATGATAAGAGCTGGCGTACTCTTTTAATATTGCTAGCCAGGTATCGCTCAGCAAGACCCTTAAATGGAATAATTCTAACAATTCCTGCTAATGAAATCTATGGAAGGAATCAACTTCCGTTAGATGAAATTAATAGTCGTGCCCAGCACATGGCTCAAAAACTTTTATCAGCTCAAAACAGCTTAGGGCTTCGTCTGCCAGTTTATGTGATCATTACAAAATCTGATGTTATTTCAGGGTTTCAAAGTTTCTGTTCTGAGATTCCCGCGAGCAATCGTCATAACATGTTAGGGTGGTCATCAAATTACAGCCTAAGCACCGCTTATACCCCAAGCTGGATCGATGAAGCTTTTTCTTTCCTTCAAGACAAGATGTATAAATTAAGGTTAGAAATTTTTGCTGAAGGGCGTATCGACGAAGGGAAAGATGGTGTTTTTGTTTTCCCAGGAGAGTTGTTGTCCATTAAAGATAACCTTAGCGTATATCTTAATCGCTTGTTTAAATCAGATGCGTATAACGAATCTCTTATCTTAAGAGGTATTTATTTTTGTGGCGATAGCGGCATGATGCCACTGACCGTTGTTGATGATGGCAATGGCGATTCTGAGATACCGGCAGATGCTGAAAATTTTGTAAAGGTTACCAAATTCGGAGTTTCACTTTTTGGTGAAGATGGCTCGTTATCAGAACCCCCGATCTCTAAAACCCGAAAAACATTTTTTCTAAATGACTTAATTTCAGAAAAAATTTTCAGAGAAGGAGGAATAGCTCACCCCATAAAACGACGGCTCATGACAGCCAATCGAGGATTAAACATAGCGAAAATAGGCACTGCTATTTTTATGATTTTTGGGAGCTATGGGCTCTTTAATGCGTATGATAATTTTATACGAAATCGAAATTATGTAGTTCCCGTTCTCGGTAAAATGACCGTTCTATTGCAGCAGATTCAAGGCTTAAAACTAAATGAAGCTCCAAGCTCTGCAGAGGCATTTGATACGCACGCAAGGCAATTAATGGAAATGATGGAGCAATTACAGCAAACAAGCTTTTTCTCTCTCTTTGTTCCTGCTTCATGGTTTAGCTCTCTCCACCAAGATCTCCATCAGACTCTTAAGATTTCATATCAACATGTTATTCTTCGAACGATTTATATTGATTTGCTTATTAAAGCTAGAAACCTATTGCACAAACGGCCCGCAATTCAGGACAAATCTGTCTCGCTTGCCCAGCTCTTAAATCCAACAGCATCGGCAGAGTTTCTCGCTCTTAGAGACTACATTGAAGGCCTTGAAAAACTTAACGAAAAGATTATCAAGTTCAATTCCCTCAAGAATGCCAATGATGCTAACGACTTGAATGAGCTTATTGCCTTTACTTTCAATACGTCGCTTCCTGATAAATTTATTAACCAATATCAGAAATTTCGTAATTTTATCCAAAATACAATATTCCCCCCTATTGATTTAATGCCCTATCAGCAAATGGCGCGGGAGACTTTAAATGTTCTTCATCAAAATTTTCTAAATGCCATATTTTCGACAACTGATCAAAATGGACTTCCTGGACGATTGGCAAGCTTTCTGCATCAACTGGGACAACAAACAAATCAACAGTTACCCAGCGTAGATTTTCTACGTCAAATTAGTATTGATTTAACGCAGGCAAAACCTATTCTGGGTGAAGCTGGTAAAACTTGGATGGATCAACCGTATTTTTCTCCAGGACCAGAGTACAACAAATTTCTTGATAAAATTGACGACTCAAAGCTTTTTGGTAAAGATGTGTCACAATTTCTTGTGGACCAAACCTCTGTTGCGTTTGACAATTTAAAAGCGCAATTAAATTCCATTAATCAATTTTTGATCAATCAGCCATCGGCAATGCCGATCATTTTACAAGATAAAGCAACACCTCCCTCACAAGGATTGCTCTTGTTGGAGAAAAGTTTAGCAACACTCTTTGCAGAACCTTTTATGGCCCAAGCTCATGAACAATCGTTTACAACCAATATCACTCCTGGAAAGCTAATTTATTGGGATTCAAAACTTATCGAGTTAGCAGACGCAATGTCAGGTCGATACGATGAGTTTATGTCTAAACAGCTGTCTAGTTTTCCAGTAACATTACAAGAAAACATTCGGCTTATTGGCAGAGAAAGCTTGCGAGCGAATGTCGTTAGCTATTTAGCAAAAGCACAAAGCTTTACCAATATTCCAACTGATCCCTCAGATGCAGTGGCTGCAGAAGAAATACTAAGGTCAAAAATTTCTGACATTCGTGAGAGTAATCAAAAATTCCTTAAGTTGCTGGCAATCCTAAACCAAGATACTATTGGATCGACTTATGTTCAGCTTAGATCTTTCTTAAGTGTGACTACATATTGGTTGCTCGCCCAGGTTGAAAAACTGGCGGTGACGTTTAACCCTTACGCTGTGCAAAATGGAAATTTTTTATGGTGGGCAGGAAAACCAGGCCTTGCATTTTCTGGTTTCTCTGCAAAAGACCTGGAGGATCTCAAATCTTACGTAACCTTGCAAAGAGACTATATAAGTCATCTAGCGATTAATTTTGCAAAACCTCTTGTTGCTCTTTTAGCGGCTCCAATCATGTCAGACGCAGTTGGAGATAAAACTCTTTTAAACCGTTGGCGCCGTATCGTTGAGCAAGTTGAATCGCATGAAAAGAAAAAGCCTGGAAACACTTTGATAGCGCTTGAGAATTTTATTTTATCTGATATGAACAAAATTGACTTAAGCAACTGCTTTCACCAAATCCCTTTGTCAGAGACTAAAACGGAATCTGGAGATTTTTTCTCAGATACGATGAGAAACATAAAAAAGAAAATCCTTGCCCAAGCAGAAGTTCTAAAACGCCAACAAAGTATTAAAAGTTATAAAACTCTGGCAACTTATTTTAATGCAAACTTAAAGAACAAATTTCCTTTTATAGAGGGTACGGTGAATGGAAATGAAACAGAAGTTGATGCAGAGCATGTCTTAGAATTTTTCCAAATGTACAATGAGCTTGGAGGCAACCGCAAAGAGGTTTTGCAGCAAGTTTATCAACTTGGAAAAATGTCTCAAGACGTAACAAAGTTTCTTGATAAAATAGATGAAATTAAAGAGTTTCTAAAAAATTATATTAGTGAAAAAAATGATGTTCCCACATTTGATTTTAACATTGACTTTAGAGTCAATCGCGAAAAAGAAGAAGCAGCCAATCTCATTGTGGAATGGTACATCAAAACCAATGACATTACAAAAATAGATAACCACGCCAAGACACGCAATGGGCAGTGGCGCTATGGAGATAAGATTGAAATAGGATTGCGTTGGCCAGAAGGAATTGCAGCCAAACCCTCAAAGGATTTAAATCAACCATTTATGAATGTTGATGGACAGCAGGTAACTTTTAAATATACAGGACGCTGGGCTTTGTTATGGTTATTGAAAATGCAAAAAGCCCCCAATAGTGAGTATGTTTTAAAGGAAGATAATGACTCCTATATATTGAAATACACTGTACCAATGGGTGCAGTCGGCAGGTCCGTTGGCTATGTTAAGGTTACGCTTGTTGCTCCAGTTAAAGGAAAGACGACCGCAAAACCAATGAAGGTCCCCGCCAACTTTCCGAATGAAGCCCCCAACATGCCTCAAGATGTTTTAAATGTAGCAGAACAATCTGTTTTAACAGATGGTATTGTTGAAGCTGTTGAGGACGAACCAAATACCCAAACATCATCTTCCGAAAGAAAATCTGAAACTTCGACGTCATCAATAACAAAAGAAGATGGTAAAAAACCATCTGAGACTCCGGCGGTATAAGAAATGACTCAAACTCTAGACATACGCGTTGAAATTAATGATGAAGCCTTGCGTTCTCCTCTGGAAAATGGGGCAGGTCCATATTTACGCTATGAACCAATTTATGATCAGATTCGCGAAGCACGCCGAGAAGATGATGCAAGCTTATCTATGGGGATTTGGGAAACAGAAATTAAAAAAGCAGATTGGCTTTTAGTTGAAAAGCTATGTTCTGATGTTTTACAAAATCAATCTAAAGACATACAAGTCTCTGTATGGCTTACAGAAGCATGGCTAAATTTAGATGGTTTTTCAGGGGGCAAGCGTGGTTTTGAACTCATGAAAGATCTTTGTGAAATTTTTTGGCAAGAATTTCATCCCCAGCTTGACGGAGAAGACATTGAGCATCGCTTGAGGATATTTGAATGGGCCAACGAAACGTTTGCACACCGCCTAATGTTTATTCCAATCACAGCGCCTGTCGGTCAAAGTAATTTACCTTCTTTTAGCCTTGCAGATTGGAATTATGCTTTAAATCTTGATACGGTTTCAAAACGTTCTACAGACGCAAATTCTATGATTTCTGCTGCAGAAATAAAAGGAAATCCGACTCTTGGTCGTTTTCGCAAAGGCTTGCAACAAACGTCTGCCGATTCTTTAAACACCACTCTTCAGTTAACTCACGCCTTAACACAGACCGTAAAATCTCTGTCAGAAGTATTAATATATCGATGTGGTGCTCAAACTCCCTCTTTTCAAAAAATTTTAGATCATCTAGTAGATATCTCCAGAATTTGCAAAACAGCACAGATGCAAAAAACAGCTGAACTCCCACTGACCGAAGAAAATGTCTCTATTCCTGTTATGAAAGATTTGGATGAAGAGAGCCTAAACAATACTCCCAAACTAGAGAATAATGAATTCAAGGTTACAGGGCGCCAATCTGCTTACCAATCCCTAAAAGAGATTGCCGATTTTCTTGAGGGAACTGATTTGCACAGTCCAACTCCGCATATTTTACACATGGTTGTTAGCTGGGAGAACAAAAGCTTGCCTGAAATTCTTATCAGCCTTTCTGAGGGGCAAGCAGATCATCAACTTCTTATGCAGCTTCTTGGTTTTCCAGTAATAAATTCAGGTGCAAAGCTTGAAAAATAAAGGTATCTTTTTCTTAGTCTTAAACAACCGCTAACCCTATGAACGAGGAAAAATAATGAGAATTGGTGTTCCAAAAGAAATTAAAAATCACGAATATCGCGTTGGCTTAACCCCTACTTCAGTTAGAGAATTAACCAGATTAGGACATCAAGTTACCATTCAAACAATGGCAGGCATGGGCATTGGATTTAGTGACGAGCAATACAAGTATGCTGGCGCTACGATCTCTCCTGACGCAGCTTCTGTTTTTGCGAATACGGATATGATTGTAAAAGTAAAAGAACCTCAACCTCAAGAATGCAAGATGATGAGAGATGAGCAAATCCTCTTCACCTATCTACACTTGGCGCCAGATCCAGATCAGGCTCAAGGACTCCTCAACTCTTCATGTATTGCGATTGCTTATGAAACAGTCACCGATAATCATGGTGGACTCCCTCTTCTTGCGCCCATGAGTGAGGTTGCGGGGAAAATGTCGATTCAAGTCGGCGCTTGGATGTTAGAAAAAGGTCAAGGCGGCGCAGGAGTTCTTCTTGGTGGTGTTACGGGTGTTCCTCCTGCAAGAGTTGCTATTCTTGGTGGTGGAGTTGTTGGTGCAAGCGCTGCACGTATTGCTGTTGGAATGGGAGCTCAAGTTACAATACTTGATAAAAGTCCTCGTCGATTAAACGAACTAGACTGGATGTTCCAAGGGCGCGTCAAACCAATCTTCTCAACCATTGATACTTTGGAAGAGTTTGTTACAAACGCCGATCTGGTTATTGGTGCTGTTTTGGTTGCCGGCGCTGCTGCTCCCAAACTTGTTACTCATGAGATGGTTAAAAAAATGCGAGCAGGATCTGTTCTTGTTGACGTTGCAATTGATCAAGGCGGATGCTTTGAAACAAGCCGCCCAACAACTCACGATAATCCTAGCTACGTTGTTGATGATGTCCTGCACTATTGCGTAACAAACATGCCAGGCGCTGTTGCAAGAACATCTGCTCTTGCTTTAAACAATGCAACCCTGCCATTCATCATCGCATTAGCACAAAAAGGTTATCAAAAAGCACTGAAAGACGATATTAATTTACGAAATGGACTTAATGTCTTTAGAGGAAAAATTACTCACGAAGCTGTTGCTAGAGATTTAGGCTTCAGTTATCTTGCAGCTGAAAAAGCAATTGCTGCTTAATTGCTAACAAGAGAGGAGATAAGTATATTTCTCCTCTTTTTATCTATTTAATCTTCTTTTAAAAGCGCTTCGTGGTAAAGCTTGAGCTGTTTATATGCTTCAAAAAATACACTGTTTTTTGGAAAATCATCAACAGCATCACTTGCAATACCTGCAGGGACGCCTGTTAGCAGCTCAATAGCTTCAAAGACAGAATCAACAGGCCAAACAGAAAACTTTCCTGCTTTTATGTCTTCAATTATTTCATCTCGCAGCGTCAAACTTTGAACATTCGACCTGGGAAGAATTACCCCTTGTGTGCCTGTCAAACCACGATCTTTGCAAACGCGATAGAATCCCTCAACTTTATAATGAATTCCCCCAACAGCCTGCGCAATTCCGAATTGATTAATTGAGCCCGTAATCGCAATGTCTTGACGCAAAGGAACCCCAGATAGAGAGGATAGCACAGCAACCAGTTCTGCCATGGAAGCGCTGTCGCCCTCTATATCGCCGTAACTTTGTTCAAAAGTTAGAGAGCAAGAACAAGAAAGAGCGAACTTTTGAGCAAAAACACCATTAAGAAAGCCCTCTAGAATTAAAGCCCCTTTTTGCTGAATTGGACCCGACATTTCTGTCAGTCTTTCAATGTTTACAACACCATCTTTTCCCGCATACGTTCTCGCACTAATACGTGTTGGTAATCCGTATTTATGGTCCCCTGTGCTTAGCACTGACAGGCCATTTACCTGTCCAACCACCTTACCAACTGTATCAATTAAAACTTGACCCTCTTCTATGTCTAGATGACTACGATCTTCCAGACGAGCATTTCTTAAGCGGCGCTGATCAATCACATCCTTTACAACTTGTAGGGAAATTTTTTCCGAAACAGTATTGCGCGCAACAACTGAAGCCTCAGCTAAAATATCTGAAATTAATTCAAACTGAGCGCTTAGCCTCCCCCGATCCTCCACCCAGCGCGAACTATATCCCATCAAGTAGCTAATAGCTGGATCTTCAATCTCTATGGCTGCAAGGCTATGCGCAGCTTGACGAATCAACTGTCCATAAATATTAACATTCTCAACTGTTATAGGAAGATCTGGATCAATATCAGCCTTCACTTTAAAGTATGTTCTAAATTCTGGATCATTAAAGAAGAATGAGTAATACCACAAAGGTGAAGCGATAAGAAAAACCTGTACATCCAAGGGGATGCTTTTAGGATCAGGAGCATCTGCAAGAGGCACAGAATTTTCACGATAAATTTCTTCAATTCGAATACGCTGATCGCGCAAACTTGCTTTTAAGGCCTCCCAAACATCAGGGTCTTTAGCCAAAGATTCAGCACGCAGCACAAGAATCCCCCCGTTTGCAATGTGCAAAGCTCCTGGCCGTATTAGTGTAAAATTTGTCTCCAAGCCCCCATTATTGCTTGTGCGATATTTAATAGATCCGAAAAGATTTTCATAAGTAGGATTTGCCTCTAGAAAAACCTTTGGGTGCTTGACGTCCTTATGGTTAACGAGAAGATTAACCGCATATTTTTCATCCAACATCGAAGGCAGCTGATCTTCATCACTTAGAAATTCATCAAGGCTTGTCAAAATATTCTCGCGCAACTCAATAATCCACTCACCAATATCTTCAGCAAATTCATTTTGGAATTTACGAAAGAGAGGAGCTATCGCTTTGTCTGCTATATTGTGTTTCATCTCTTGAACATGCTTTTCAATCTTCTGATTTTCTAAATGAACCAAAAGTGTTAGCTGATTGAGTTTTTCACGGATTTTCTTTAAATCATTTGCCGAAACCTTAGCCCCCTCAGAGTTTACCTCGATATTAAATCCGGCTTCATCTTGAACAATTTCATAACCCTTTTCTTTTGCAAACGATTTTATTTTTTCAACCTGCACATCAATTTGATTTTGCAAAGATGATGTAAGCGCATCAACTTGGCGAAAATAATAAGGACTAGAGAAAGTCTTTGAAAGTAAGCTGTGAATTGTTTTAATCAATTCACTAAGCTTTGTTTTTAAAATGAGCCCCTTACCAGCTTGAAGTTTATAAGGTTTGGGACGATGGGGTTCCAAAAAATTGTTAAGGTAAACCCAGTCATTTGGCGGCGGCATTTTTTTTACAACCTGGTCAAGATAGGCTAAGGTTGCTGTCATCCTACCGCTTCGATCTTCTCCAACTACAAAAACATGAAACCCCATGCTACGCATTTGCAAACCAAATTCGATAGAGTCACGTGCACGCTTATGAGATGAGAGATCAAAGAGGGTTAATTGAGAGTTATTGGGGTTTTCAATTTTCAAAGCTTTTTTATAAATCTTATCAACTTTTGCAGGCAAAGCTTTTCCCACCTCAAACGAGTGAAACTTAGGAAGACCTATGTCTTTAAATGATATGCTTTTTATTTCCATACGATCAGTGTACAACGCAGAATATTAACAATTTATGAAATCAGCTGATCTGCATTCATTGTTTTTAATAATTTTTCTAAAGGCAAGTTATCTGCTTTGTTGAATGATAAAACTCCAATCCCAACTTTCGGGTAATTCGTCATTTTATTTCTCAGACAGGTTATTATTTTTCCAAACAGACAAGGATGGAATAGATATGTATATTGTGAGTGATCCATATGTTGCATTTCTAGGCCAATTTATGGGATAAAAGAACATCTAATCAGCAGTAAACGATAAATATAAATATGGTTGTTAACCTTAAAATCCGATTATTAGAGTCTAATTTAGTGAACCAGATTGCTGCTGGTGAAGTTATTGAACGCCCTGCTGCTGTCATTAAGGAGCTCGTCGAAAACTCAATTGATGCAGGTTCAACAAAAATTGAAGTTACCATTCGTGATGGCGGACGAACTCTCATTGTCGTTCAAGACAATGGTTCTGGGATGTCGCTTGAAAACCTGGAGCTCTGCGTAGAGAGGCACGCAACCTCCAAACTTCCTGATGGCGACTTATTTAACATCAATAGCCTCGGGTTTCGCGGTGAAGCCCTTCCTTCCATTGGTGCTGTCAGTCGTTTAACAATTTCCACTCGCTCTAAAGAGACGGAAGACACAGGTTGGCAATTAGTCATTGCAGGCGGAGAGAAATCTGAACCCACTCCTGTTTCACATCCAATTGGTACTCGCATTGAAGTTAAAGATTTATTCTACGCCACCCCTGCTCGCCTTAAGTTTTTAAAAACGGCAACAACAGAATTATCTCATAGTGTTGATTATCTAAACCGATTAGCCATGGCACATCCGCACATTGAGTTTTCTTTAAAGGATGGTGAGCGTCAGGTTTTTCATTATCCAGGCCTTACACAAGACGGTTTCAACAAAAGAATTGAAGCTATACTAGGTAAGGATTTTGTGCAAAACAGCTGTGCCGTACACTCTCAAAGAGAGGGAATGGGTGTCTCTGGAATAACAAGCCTACCAACTCTCAATCGCAGTAATGCAACAGATCAATATCTATTTGTGAACAACAGACCAGTTAAAGATAAACTCCTAAACGGAGCTGTTCGTGCTGCCTATCAAGATTTATTACCTGGCAACCGCTATCCTATGTTGGTGTTATTCGTTAACATTTCTCCTGAAGAAGTTGATATTAACGTACATCCTGCTAAAGCAGAAGTTAGGTTCCGAGACAGTGGTCTTGTGCGTGGATTATTGATTGCATCACTTAAAAGCGCCCTCAACCAGTCAGCCCATGAGACTTCATCCCTAATTGCAAGCTCAGCAATTGCCTCGTTCAGATCACCTGCTATTAGTTTTCCTGCTCCCACCCCTCACGCAGGCATACCTTCTCCATCATTCAAGCAGTCCTCGTTCCCACAAAAGGCATCTTATCCGGCCATAAGGCAACTTTCTACCTATGCAATGCCAGATATAGAGCTAGAGGAACTTACTGAAGTCACTGGTGGCGTCGATGCAGAACAATACCGCCTTGGAATTGCACATGCTCAAATTCACGGCACTTATATTGTTGCCGAAACAAACGAGAGTTTGATTATTGTAGATCAGCATGCAGCTCATGAACGCCTCGTTTACGAGCGCTTTAAAGCTGAGCTTGCAGATCATGGAGTTAGCTCACAGGCGCTTCTGTTGCCAGAGGTTGTTAACCTGTCAGCAGACGAATTCCAATCAATAAGCCTTCATTTAGAAGAGCTTAAGGATTTTGGATTAATTATTGAACCCTTTGGCAACAATGCCATTCTTGTTCGTGAAATACCTGCTCTTTTAGGAAAAGTAGACATAGCATCTTTAGTGCGTGATCTTGCGAGTGAAATTAATGAACTTGGCAATACGCTATCTTTAAAGGAAAATTTGAATGAGATTTTGTCGACAATGGCTTGCCACAATAGTATTCGGGCGGGTCGTAAACTTTCTTTATCAGAAATGAATGCTCTGTTACGACAAATGGAACAAACACCTTACTCTGGACAGTGCAACCACGGTAGACCCACCTATGTTGAACTCAAACGCAACGAAATAGAAAAATTATTTGGTCGTCGTTAGAGGAACAAACCGACGCTCAGCCTGCATCATAAAGACGATAAAAGTAAATGCCCAAGCTAAGTAATTGTATCTACCGTCTGGAACATAGAACATCAAAACGACTTGCATACTGAGCGCCGTAAAGGCAAGAACTCTTGATTTATCAGAAACCTTTGATGAAAATAAACTGTATAGAACAGATGCTAAGGGCAATAAGCGAAAGAAATATTTCCAATCATTCCACGCTTTCAAATGCTTAACTACCGACTCAATACTCTGACTAGAAAAACTACCCCTCATAAGCTCAAATGTTGCCTTTAAATAAGTTAAAGGTGGCGTGAGTAGATTCTCTGGGATAGAGCTGGCCGAGGTTAATAGAACCAGCTTGTGACCAAAATACCAGTTGTGTAAAGGTAGCAGTAAAACGGGCAACAACCCTGTAAACAAAAGAAATGTGGTGGTGTATCCTTCTTTTTTTAACATCCAGTAACTTATAAAAAGACAAAAAACGGCCGCAGGAATTATAAGATTGGGCCTTGCGATAATCGACAAGGAAAACAGTAAATTCATTCCAATGATTTGTCTTAGTCTAATCTGATCCCTATCACCCAAACCAATTGTTGCTGCCATTAAAAACAAGCCATATCCAAGTGTTTCTGCGTGTCCCTTATTAATCTCATTAATATACAAATGATTCGAAAGGCCAAAGCAGGCAAAAACCGGAAGAAGCATAAAAATAAAAAATAGAATTTGTGATGTTTTTTCACAAAGAATTGCCCGAAAAAACCGCAAGAAAATCAAAGGAACAAACACACCAAATAAAACATAGCCATAGTTCGTATCGCCGAAAATGACTTTCTCGATAGCCTTGAAATACCGCAAACCCGGCATGAAGTAAAAAATACTTTCTTGACCGCGTAGCACCTCTAAATACTGCCCATCCAAAAACAACTGAATGATTATACGAGCAAATCCTTCATGGGTTAATCCGTCTCCCCCACCGGGGTATGGAGAGTAACCAGTGAGTAGATTTTGTCTCATTAAATAGATTGTAAGGAAGGTGAAAAAAACTGATGCAATAGGGAAGGTTAGTTTTTTTAAATCGTCAATTTTTAACAAAAGCCCTAGCAAGCCAACAACGGAAATAGTCGTAAAAATCAAGCCCAAAATAGACGATAACTTCAACAAAGTGGACGGATCTAGTTTCATTATCAAGGGGTTGTTTGGATCTATTCCAACTCCAAAAACTTTGTGTGTATCTAGGGGCTCGCACACAAAATCATTGTGAATTTTTGGTGTAAAGTTATTGTCGGATGTTTGCCAAAGCGTTTTTCCTTTCCAACAAAGGCTTGCACCCAATGTTTTTCCAGGAAACTCATACATAACAAAGTAAGGGATTGTTTCACGCGAAACATCACTTTTAAACTTATAATAATTATACTGAACATCGTTAACCGTCCCGATGCGCAAAGAAGATAAGCCATTAAAGTTTATTGATTTTACAACACGTGAATATTTTGGATTCTGTAGAATTCCATCAGAAGAAAAAGAGAACGTTTTCGAAGGAGGGGGGAAAGCCAACCAGCACCCAAACTCCTTTGAATCACATTTTTTCTGAACAGGATAATGGGTATCGAAATCTGTTTTTAGATAAGAGAAAACTTGCGGCGGAAGCTCTTTCTCAAGAACCTGATTATCACCTGTAACAATAAAAACATTGTGCCCCTCTTGGATCTCCATTGAGGGTAGAAAGAATCTCGCTATCCCTAAAATTAGAACAAGGCTAAGAGATTTTTTCCAATGTTGTAAGCTTACCTCAAAAGATAAAATAAAAGTAATAGCCAACGAAACAAGGATAAGATTTTCAAGACTGTTAACCGGAAGACCAACAATCCCGAACAAGAGGATAACAAGAGAAAGCTTTTGGATCATTTTTCTTCGTTGTTTTCTATATTTTTTGTGGATCCCCGCCTACGCGGGGATGACAAAGAAGAGGGTGTGAAACTCAAAAACTAAAAACCCTAAGAATTCATTGATTGGAAGAAATCAGCATTGCACTTACTGTACTTCAACTTATCTTGCAGGAACTCCATCGCTTCCGTGGTTCCCATTGGGTTGAGGATACGACGCAGCACCCACATTTTAGAAAGCTCAGCTTTGTCAGTAACAAGTAACTCTTCTTTACGCGTTCCAGACTTATTAATATCAATTGCTGGGAAAACACGTTTGTCAGAAAGCTTGCGATCAAGCACGATTTCAGCGTTACCGGTTCCCTTAAATTCCTCAAAAATAACTTCGTCCATACGCGACCCTGTATCAACGAGTGCTGTGGCAATAATTGTCAGAGAACCACCCTCCTCAATGTTTCTAGCGGCTCCAAAAAAGCGCTTTGGACGTTGCAGTGCGTTCGCATCCACACCACCCGTTAAAACCTTACCAGATGAAGGAACGACGGTGTTATAAGCGCGCGCTAAACGAGTTATCGAATCAAGTAAAATAACGACGTGACGTTTTTGCTCAACAAGACGCTTCGCCTTTTCAATAACCATTTCAGCAACCTGAACGTGGCGACTTGCTGGCTCATCAAAAGTTGAACTTACAACCTCGCCCTTAACGGAACGAGCCATGTCCGTTACTTCTTCTGGTCTTTCATCAATCAACAAGACGATCAAGTAAACTTCTGGATGATTGGCTGTCACTGAATGAGCAATGTTTTGAAGAAGAACCGTTTTTCCTGTGCGTGGTGGCGCAACAATCAACGCTCTTTGCCCCTTACCCATTGGAGAGACGAGATCAATAACGCGTTGGCTATGATCTTTACCTGTGTATTCCCCCTCCATCTCAAGCTTGAGACGTTGATCAGGGTACAATGGAGTTAAGTTATCAAAATTTATACGGTATTTAATATTCTCAGGATCTTCAAAGTTAATCGTATTAACCTTCAAAAGAGCAAAGTAGCGCTCACCATCTTTGGGGGAGCGAATCTGTCCCTCAACAGTGTCACCTGTTCTAAGACCAAAACGACGAACCTGACTTGGAGAGACGTAAATATCGTCTGGGCCAGGAAGATAATTGGACTCTGGGGATCTTAAAAAACCAAAACCATCCTGCAAAATTTCAACAACACCATCGCCAAATATAGCAATGTCCTTTTCTGCGAGCTTTTTTAAGATCGCAAACATTAAATCTTGTTTACGAAGAGAGCTTGCGCCTTCTATTTCATGTTGCTCAGCAAATGTTAGAAGGTCTGCGGGGGATTTGCGTTTTAACTCTTGCAAATGCATAAATTAATCCTGACTTATGGGTTGATCTTTAAAGAGATGAAGGGTTTTAAAAAGGTTTAACAATAACACAAACAATAATAACGATTAAAAGAAGAGTTGGTATTTCATTTATGATACGGAAAAACTTTGACGTTCTGTGATAATTTCCTCTGGCGAGCTGTAACCGACAATGATTCAAAAAATACTGAAAACCAATGAGACCAACGACGCACAAAAACTTTAAGTGAAATGACTTGCTTGATATCGTACCTGGAATAATAGCAAGAAGAATTCCAAAAACCAAGGATAAATGCATTGCTGGCTTCATAATAAATCGATAAAGCCGATACTCCATCTTTTCAAAAATTTCACTCATTGGAGAAACCTGCCCAGATTCAGTGTGATACACAAAAAGGCGCGGCAAATAAAATAGTCCTGCCATCCAGCAAATAACGGAAATAACGTGGAGGGCCTTAATCCAAAGGTAGTATGAGGAAACTATTTCTATCATTACTGAGCTATAGCCGATCTCACAAGCTTTGCCAAACCCTCAATAAATTGTTTGTGGCACCCCACCGCCGGAACCCGCCCAAAGTAAGAAACACCAAGATCTTCTGCCATCTGACGATACTCCATATCCAACTCCACCAAGGTCTCTGAGTGCTCCGAAACAAAAGACAAAGGAACCACAACAACAGGAACCCCATCGCGGGCAGCCACCTTTATTTCATCGCCAATGGTTGGTGTTAGCCACTTGGCGGGCCCGACACGACTCTGATAACAAATGCGGTAATCACAATTTTTAAATGGAAAATTTTCTAAAATTCCAGCTGCAGTTTTTTCCACCTGCGACTGGTAGGGATCACCAGCATCAACTATCTTTTGAGGCAATCCATGTGCTGAAAACAAAACCCGAGGAGCCCCAAACTTTTGAGCCTCAACGTAAAAAGGTTCCATCAACCCCGCATATGCTTTTAAAAAGTCACCCTCAGTCGGATAATCGTGTACATCAACAGTTTTAACAGTTAACCCCTGAAGAGTGGCCTGATTGCGCCACTCTGAAAACGAAGACCCGGTCGTTGTTGTGGAGAATTGAGGGTAAAGCGGCAACAAAACAATTTTATCCGGCGAATAATCAATCACATCACGAACAACATCAGCGATAAAGGGATGCCAATATCGCATCGCAACAAAAACTTTTTTGTCGCCCCCAAGCTCATTTTCCAAGGCCATCGCCTGAGCCAAGGTGTTCTCGTATATAGGAGATTTTCCGCCAATTTTACGATAAATCTCGATTGCTTTTTTCTCTCGAAAACCAGAAATCAGTTTTGCCAAACACCACCTTGGAACTTTGGGCCAGGAAATAATCGCCGGATCATTAAAAAGATTAAATAAAAAAGGCTTCACCGCACCGGGTGAGTCAGGCCCCCCGAGATTAAACAAGACGACCGCTGTTTTCATTTGTGGCACCTCACTCGCTCAACAAGATCATAAACATGCTCAAGAGGTGTTTGTGGTAGGATACCGTGGCCCAAATTAAAAACAAACACACCCCCCGAAAGCTCAACCAAGATTTCATCAATCGCTTGATGCATCTTCGCCCCCCCCTCAATCAACAAAAGTGGATCAAGATTTCCCTGTACCGGGGCCAATGTTTGCAGGTTCTCTGCTGCCCACTTAGGAGAAACGTGCTGATCCACCCCAAAACAAACGCCAGAAAAATTCTTTATTATTTCGGGATAAATCTCTGAAACACCCTTGCCATAGTAGATAATTGGAATGTTCGGAAATTCGAGCCTTATGCGAGAAATGATGTTTCTTGCTGGCTGTATAACGTATTTCCCCCTAAGTTGAACCGGAACAGCGCTCGCCCAAGAATCAAAAATCTGAACAACATCCACGCCCGCATTAATTTGACCAACAAGCGAGGTCACAACAGCGTCCTCTAAAAGGCTCATCAAGGGATCAAGATCAGCTGCTTTGGCAAGATCAATAACCTTGCTAAAGTCTTTCGATTTTCCAAGCTCAACCATATAGGTTGCGATTGTCCAGGGAGAGCCCGCAAAGCCAATAAGTGTTGTTTTATTTGAAAGCTGGCTCTTAATTTGTTTGATTGCCTGAAATACAGGTTGAGATTTTTCTAACAGATCCACCCTATAGGCATCTTTGATAAAACCCAAAAGATCTATCGGGGATAGTTTGGGTCCTTCGCCCTTTTCAAAACTTACATCTTGTCCCAATAGGTGGGGAATGAGTAAAATATCACTAAACAGAATTGCTGCATCAAAACCAAATCTTTGAATAGGCTGAAGGGTTGCCTCTGTCACCCAATTGGGTGTTAAGCATAAGTCTATAAACGATGATGAGGTTTTTCGGATCTTTCGGTATTCAGGTAAGTACCTGCCAGCTTGACGCATTAGCCAAATAGGAGGGGGGCATTCTTGAGTGCCCATTAAAGCTCTGTAAACTGGTTTCATGCTTTGTATCATAATAATCTTATTTATATGTATTAAGGTAGTATTGATAGTAGATACTTGTGAAAAATGGGGATAAAAAAGACTACAAACTTATTCACAAGTTGGGTGCCTTATTTTTCTTTTCTTGTGGAAAATCAGGATTTCTGTCTTTTTTTCAAATGATTATCTTGTTGAACACTCTGTTGATAACCTGTGGAGTTGTGGGGTTGTTAACAGGTGTTCACAACTTTTTTTTCTGTGGATAAATAGTTAAGATTTGGTTAATTTTCCCACAGTTTTTGGGTGAAGATCTTTCTCCCTCTTTTTTGAGATAGGCTTAAGTGTGAATATCCACAGAGATATCCACACTATATTATCATGTGGCTAAATATACCTCTATTCTTCCTTTGAGGTTTTGAAGGTCTGGTAGTTGAGTTCGTTCCATTGACGATTCCGCACCCCTTTTTTTACTTACAAGCTCTTTTAGTTGTTGTTCTGGTGTGCCCATGCCAAGTGATTTTGATACGACAGCAGAAGCTTCTCTTCCTTCCACAAGGGCTGTTGAGGTGGTGGTTTTTAATTCATCCAAAATAGCTTTTGCGTGCGTTCCATATGCAATTTCTTTAGCGCTTACTGCGTAACTTCTGATAAATTCTATCAGCATATTGATGTACTTTACGCCATCTTTAAATGATTGAAAATCAGGCGCTTCAGGGCTTATCCAGCGACTATCTATGAAATTCGCAATAGCGATATCCCCTATAAACATTTGAGACAGTGCAATAATTTGTTGGCTGTGATCAGAGGGTGGGAGAGTCTTTAGGTTCTCAACCATACTCAGAAAATCACCAATCATTAGAAATTTTGATTTTAACTTGTGACCCATTATGTTGTTTAGGGTTTGTTCAACTTGGAAAAATATTGCGTGAATGTCTGTGATATCAACCCTCTCTAGACTTACTTTTGCGTCTTGGCTACTGTCATTCGGTAAAACAAGATCAGTCAGAGTTAGTACTTTTGGTCCCCCTAGTTCGTGGGCAACAGGAATTCTTTCTCTAATATATGTTTCGTGATGTTCAACCGTTTGATTTAAAGCACCCAAAATAATAGGTATGTCTGTGCTTAGGGAGTCTCTTAATCCAATAGCTTTTCCTCTTAATTTTTTAATCAGAGGGGGGAAAAGTTTTACAACATCAACTATAAATGAGTTGGGAGCGTCTAATTTTTTGATGGCTCTTGAAAGCATACTCAGATCATCTTCTATTTTTCCTGTTGCGAAATCATTTAATCCATCACGTAAGTGAATAAGGTCTTTATAGGCCCACAGAACGTTTGTGTCACAACGTTGTTCATGCACAGATCTGATGTCTTGAAATCCTATGCTTCCAAACTCCAATGCATCTGCAGCTAATGGTATTGCCATGCTTTTATTGTAAGTCTCAGAGTTGTTACCTAAGTCTGGTGTTGCGACAGCAATTTCAAGTCCTTTGATTCCGCTCGTCATGAGTCGAGAAAAATCATAACCACGCCCCTCTGGGTTTCTAATTTTTCCAACATAATTAGAGTCTAGTGTCTCTGATGGTATGACGGCTTTTCCAGAGGGCTTGGCACTAGGAATTGTTACTGGAAATACTGTGGCCGCGCTTTCTTCTTCTTTGTACACCTCAATAGCTGACGAAGTAGCTGTGTGCGCTACTTGTGTTAGGCAAGGTGTAGACAGTAGGATTGTGAATAATTTTGCATATTTTTTCATTTTCTAATTACCTTTGAAAGCCACTTAAGTTTCTATTTAATAGCGCACTAATCTCGTTTAATATTGTTTCAGGAACAGCCATATCTTCATCAAGTTCAGTTATGTGATTGTATAGTTCCCCAAGGGTAAATGGGCTGCTTCGGTTTATTGCAAAAATCTTTAGCTCATTCATTTGAGATGGTGTTGGACACCAGTAATAAAAACGCTTCTCTTGACCATTATGTTGAACGCGAGCAACAAGAGAATATGTCTCTTCTCCATCCTCATTTTCAATTTTTCTTTTGGGTGATATGATTAGCTGCCCATCGTTTGGTCTTTTTTCAGTTGGTTTAACTTGTGAAACTGAAGAGCGTAAAGCGCTTCCTAGCTGCTTAAAATCAGTAAGTTCGGTTACGGAGGTTGTGTCATTAGATGGCTGTTCAATATTCCACACAACTCTTAAATCTTCTGTTGTTTTGTCCAAATATTGAACATGAATATTTGTTTCTCCAGAGCTTCCAGCAGCGGTTGCCGACATATATTGAGGGCGAAGAACGGGATCTCTGTTATCTTCTGGTTGCATAATCACAAAATAATGATTTGGAGAAATTTGTGCTGTAATGGAAAGCATATCTTTGGGTTTTTTCATGGGAACTTTGTGAGACCCTAAAACGACTATACCTTTCGGATACCTGGCCTCGTCTAGGCTAGCATGTAGGCTGTGTCCTTGAGTGCCGGTTGTTCCAAAAATGTGTTGGGGTTTTTCTGATCCTTCGAATCTCAAGCGATCAATAACAATATCTCTTAGGTTTTCTGGAAAAACAGGAATGCTCGCGCTACTTTGAGCCACAGTTTCAGTTGGTAATAATTGATCCGCATAACCATTAATTTTCACACGAACGTCTGCTCCAGCAGCTCCTAGATACCAAGCTGAATCGTTTATTAAGCTACGATCATGGCCTGCTAATATTAGCAAAGCAGATATTTGAAGGTGTTGTTTAATTTTATTATCTGTTGTTTTTCTGTAAACAGCTTCAAGATCTTTAATTCTTGCTGTAAGTGCAGCGTACTCCATTGAACGGCCACCATTTAACAGCTCACGTGCTATGATTATTGTTTCTTCTGCTGTAATTGGACGATTTTGAAAACCTAAATCTCCCCTGATAATACCAAGCATTCCCGTCATTTCTGCATCAGCGATGTTTTTATAATTGGGATTTCCGTCGTTCAAGATTCCACGACTTGAAGTCCCCATGGTTTCGAAAATATTGAAGGCGCTTATGTTCTCATCTCTTGATGTGTAGATTTTGTGTTGGCTGTTCCAGCTTTTATAAGACGAGCATGGATCAGAAAAGAAACTCATGGGCTGGTTTGGATTTTGAGCAAATGGCCTCGTTACGCGGGTCGCAAAGCTATCACTACCTTGGCTTGCTGTTGGTCTTTTGAGCATTGAATTGAAATCAGACGTTATACCATCTTCAGAATACCTATGACTATAAGCAGGATCTAAAAGAAAAAATATTAAAGCCAAAAAACAATATAGTACTTTGGTCATAGGAGAACCATTATTAAAATAAAAAACTAATTACCTAATAATACAAATAAAAAACTTATAAAAGGTTAATTTATAAAAGTGACCTTTCAACAGTCTTGTAAAAGCGGTATATGTGGGATCTCATGAAAACGAAGAAAGTTTAAGTTATGCGTGAAGTTATTTTAGACACCGAAACCACAGGTTTAAGCCCTGCGTCTGGTCATCGGGTTGTTGAAATTGGGTGTGTTGAGCTTTTTAATCGCCTTCCAACGGGACGAACTTATCAAACTTATATAAATCCAGAAAGAAGCGTTCCTTCAGAATCAACGGCAATCACGGGACTTACAGAAGCATTTTTAAGGCCTCATCCTGTTTTTAGTCAAATCGCTGGTGATTTTTTAGAGTTTATACAAACAGATCCTCTAGTAATTCATAATGCTAGTTTTGATGTGGGGTTTTTGAACTCAGAACTTGGTCGCCTGAGTCTTCCTCTGATTGAAATGACTCGCTGTATTGATACTTTAAAGATTGCTCGCAATAAGTTTCCTGGGTCTCCTGCAAGTCTTGATGCCTTGTGTAAGCGTTTTGGAGTTGATCTTGGTAAGCGTGATAAGCATGGTGCTTTGCTAGACTCGGAGCTTTTGGCTCAGGTTTATCTTGAGCTTATCGGGGGAAGGCAACGGTCTATAGAGATAAGTGTTGCTACTCTTGAGGGAGAGTTTGGGAAGTTGGAGATGGGAGAGGTTTCCATTAAGGAAACGCTCCCTCCGCGTCCACATCAGATCTCTCATCAAGAAGATGAGGATCATCAAAAGCTTGTGAACGCTCTTAAAAATCCCCTGTGGTCTAAGTTTTTAAAGAATTAAGCAGATTCTTCTCCAGCAAGCTGGTCTCTGTAAAGGTGTGAAAAATCAACAGGTGATAGTAATAGGGGGGGGAAACCTCCATCACTGATTGTGTCCGCGACAATTTTTCGTGCAAAAGGAAAGAGTATATGGGGAATTCCAACCATGACGATCGGACGTATCTCTTATGGTTCTTGTGCAGCTTGACTGCTTAGGGCAACAATAGCTCCATAGCTTAGTTCTAGTAAAAATAATTGCTTATCGTTGCGTTTGGCATCAACCCTAATCTCTAACAACACTTCAAATGAAGAGCTTCCAAGATCCTGAGCTTTTGCTTGAATATCTACAGAAATACTAGGTTGTGCTTCAACTGTTTCACCAAAACTTTCCAGGGGATTGGGATTTTCAAATGAAAGATCTTTAATGTATTGAACGTGTATCAGAAAAGGTGGTGGTGTTTCCTGGATGTCAGCTTGGCTCATAGTTTTCTCCTAAAAAGTGGTAAATTTTAACTCTAACGTAACACATTCCTCTTAAAATGAAGATGTTGATTTTAAGAGAGGTGTAGCAATTTGTAACTAATCTCGTCTAGATTAGAAAGATGTAGTATATAATACATTATATCCGATTCATTGTGACTTACCAGGTTTGGTTCAGGTGAGTTGGGTGTAAAACCAATGAGAGTGAATGAGTAGATTATGGAAATTTTGATTTTTGCAGCTTTAGCAGCTTACTTATTTTTTAGGTTGTGGAGTGTTCTTGGAACTCAAAACGAAAAAGGAGATTTTTTAAATCGCTCTACTCCTATTAAAGGGGAGGTTGGTGACAATGTTATTTTGCTGCCACAAAAACAACCCAAGAAATCACCTTTTCCTGAATTACATCAACTGTCATCTGAAGTGCAGCAAGAGCTAAAAAAACTTAGTGATCTTGATTCTTCGTTTAACCTAACATCTTTTCTAAAAGGTGCACGCGCAGCTTTTGGAATGACTATTGAAGCATTTTCTGATGGTGACTTAATAAGCCTACAGAAACTCTTAGCTCCTCATGTTTATAATCAGTTTTACTCCGTGATTGAGAGTCGGTCTGCTAAAAAATTAACTGTGAAAACTGAGATCAAGGACATCACAATCTCTGATCTGACAAAAATAGAAATTAAAGAGGGAGAAGCCTTTATTAGTCTTCGGTTTGTTAGTAATCAAATAGTGACAACCCTTAATGAAGAAGGGCAAATTATAGATAATCCATCAAAACTTGCTGTTCTAATGACAGATTTGTGGACTTTCAGGCGTGAAATTTCTGCCACAACACCCAATTGGCAGCTTACTGAAACGCGTTCAGAGAAATAATATATGTTTTCAAGGTTTTTTGTTTTTCTGAGCCTTTCTATATTATTTGGGTGTCAGGCCCCCCTCCCTCCTCTTGATTTAACACCGGTTGAGTATGAGGCTTTGCCTGGCTGGTCAAAAGATTCTTCTTTAGAGGTGCGTCCTGCACTGCAGCGTTCTTGCGGTAAGATTCTTAATTTGAAGCCTCAAGTTGTGATGATGGATGATCAAAAAAAGAAAAAGATTACAGCTGCTGACTGGCAGCCATTTTGCCGTGCCATTATGTCTTCCTCTAATGTTGATGAATTAACATTTAGAAATTTAGTAAAGCAATTTTTGAGACCATATAAAGCTTCTATTAATGGAAATAGCCAAGGCTTGTTTACCGGATACTATGAGCCAATCTTAAGGGGGGCTTTAACAAGAAGAGGAGCTTATCAGACACCTTTGTATGCTCTTCCTAAGGGGCGAGATGGTAACATTCCTCGAAGTGAAATTGTGGGCGGAGCACTTGCTGGCAAGGGATTGGAATTGCTTTGGGTGGATGATCCTGTTGATGCTTTCTTTTTGCAAATTCAAGGCTCAGGGAGGGTTGTACTTGAGAATGGTAGAGTTATAAAACTTGGTTACGCTGGCACAAATAACCATCCTTATGTTGCGATTGCACGAGTTTTAGTTGAACGCGGTGAGCTTACAAAAGAAGAAAGCACAATGCAGTCCATTCGTGTTTGGCTTCGAAAGCACCCAAAAGAGGCAGAGACGATTATGTCTTGCAATCAATCCTACGTGTATTTTAGAAAACTCGATAAAGAAGGGGCGATTGGTGCACAAGGGGTGGCTTTAACTCCAGAGAGAAGCCTGGCGGTAGATAAACGCTATATTTCCCTTGGAACGCCAATGTGGGTTGATTTGGAGCACCCTAACCCGGCTCGAGGGCGCTTGCAGAAAATTATGGTAGCTCAAGATATTGGTGGCGCTATTAAAGGTGGAATCAGGGGAGATTACTTCTGGGGACTAGGCCCTAAGGCTGGAGAGAATGCCGGCAGCATGAAATCTCGCGGTGAATATTATGTTCTTTTGCCAAAGAAGTAGATGTCTAAGCGTCGTGATATAAGCCCTGATGAACAGCAGTTATGGAAAGCCGTTGTTGATGGTGTTAAGCCGCTTAGGAGCGATAGGGTTAAACCTAACCTCAGCCCAACAAGGCTAAGGCCTATTAGTCCTCCTACTCCGCAATCTTTTTCTGAGTTCATCCCTTCTAAATTCAGACTCTCTCAAAAAAGCTTGCGACTCAACAGCCTTAAAAAATCAATTGTTATCGAGGGGACTATTGATTTGCATGGATTTACTCGAGATCAGGCCGCTGAAGCTCTAGAAAGATTCATGTCTACTTCTCAAAGGTTAAATCGACGCTGGGTTTTGATTGTTACGGGTAAGGGAGCGGCTGGAATTGATGAAGAATCTTTAAGATTAAAAAAAGGTGTTTTGCAAGACTTTGTCCCAAGCTGGTTAGATCGACATTCTTACTATGTGGTGAATTACATAACCGCAAAACCTGAGCAAGGTGGTGCTGGTGCTCTTTGTGTTCATGTCCGTAGATTGAGATAAACAATCTAGACTACAAGTCACTCATAGGAATTTCTTTATATGTTTTTTGCTGACTATTTTTTTTTGTAATACCTTATTTTATTTTTATCTACATATTCTGGATATAAAAACTTTAGCAATTGAGCTTGTGCTTCATCACAGGTAGCAAAAATATGACAATGGTGAAGACCTGATAGAGAAATTTGAAAATCAGGTATCGTATTTTCTTCAATTTTAACATCATCGCGAATACCAGGTAGTTTAATCTTAAATGAATTTTCCTCCGAGCTAATTGTAGGTCTTTTTATTTTATCAAGAAACAAATTTGCAATCGAAAAAAGATATAAACTTGGTAAATCCGTTTGCAGGTTTTTATCTTTCCATCCTGTGGGTCCTTTTTGCTCTAAAAATCTAATCTTCATGCCCTTTTTTGTGCCTTTTATTTCTGCAATTAGCTTGTTTGTAATTATCGGTATACGACGACATCCGGTTTTAATTGGGGTAAAAAGCTCATTTATAAGCTCGTCTAATGTTGGTGGTTTATATCCAACAGATCCGACTTGAATGTTTTTAAAGGTTGCTTTTCTTGCTTTTTGTCTTTCGTCTATGCGTTCTTGATATTGTTGTTCCCAGTGTTGCTGTTGGTATGGTGGAAGCTTCTTTGCAAGAGACAGTAAAACATCCTGCTCACGTTTTAAGTTTTTTCCTAAGTGATCGAAGTTTTGCTTGTGGTGAAACTCGTTCCAAATAATTACATGCGATGATTCCATCATATAAAGGTTGTTGGCTCTATAAATTTGGATATTTTTCTCTCTCCACACAAGATTTGTATTTGCATCACTTAAGGGATTATCGCGAAAAAACTCATCAAGAACATAATCATGGATGACGCGATCATATTCATCATCAGGAAACTCTTTATCAATAATGTTGGTGCCATCTGCAGCAGAGATTCCTTGTTTTGAATGCCCCAGAAACGAACTATCTAAAACGACTCTTTTTTTGTTCATGGTATAGTCTACCTTTTTTTATTGTATTTTACATGGACATAATGTCTCAAATGAGATATTATGTCCATGTAAATGTAATCTGTATTGTTGGGGAAAATCATGGCAACACATACAACAACACAAATGATCCACGCTAGAATTGATTCAAATCTTAAGCAGCAAGCAGAGGCAGTTTTTTTTGCTCTTGGTATCAATACTGCTGATGCAATTCGTATGTTTCTTACTCAGGTTACTCTTAATCAAGGGCTTCCTTTTGATGTTAAAATACCCAATAAAGAAACGAGAAAAGCTATTGAAGATAGCAGATTGGGGAGAAACTTAACGCGCATTTCGATTAACGATCTAGATAAACTATTTAATGATTAATGTAGTTTATACAAATAGGTTTAAAAAGGATCTTAAGCTTGCTCAAAAAAGAGGCTTTAATGATGTTAAACTAAAAAATATAATCACATTACTTTGTGAGAGCAAAGAGCTTCCAAAACAGTGCAGACCCCATATTCTTTCTGGCGAATGGAGTGATTGTTGGGAATGTCACATAGGGCCAGATTGGATTTTAATTTATCGATTCATAGAAGATGATGTTCATTTGCTTAGGACCGGAACTCATAGCGATTTATTTTAATAACGCAAATTCGAGATTAAATAATATTTATTATATGTTAATTCTTAGCGAAGCATTATAATAGGTAAGAGTGATGCTGCAGGGCACGTGAAGGTTTGAATCCCTTGGCCCAATTTACATCCCCGGGAGCTGTCCCTTCTAAAGCCTTGGTTTTAGAAAATGGTTACCCACCTGGTCACTTGGCCACGGAGGATCGTAAACCAAAACGACCCAGGCGGCATCACTCTTTTCACTTACTCAATATCTAAAAAACAATAGACTATAGTTTATATAAACATATTGACGTACGTCTTGGCGTACGATATTGTGTTTATAAATAGAGGAGGTTGATATGGATACTCTTACAGTAACGCAAGCTCGATCAAATCTTTATAAGCTTATAGAGAAAGTCGATGAAAATCATCATCCTACACTTATTGTGGGAAAGAAAAATAATGCTGTTTTAATTGGTGAGGCTGACTGGCGATCAATCCAAGAGACGATGTTTCTTTTAACTGTTCCTGGTATGCGTGAATCAATTATCGAAGGGATAAAAGAGCCTTTATCCAAATGCACTCAAGTGATTGATTGGTAGTGTGTACACTCTTTATTTTACAAAAAAAGCACTCAAAGATGCAAAAAAAATAAAAGAAGCAGGCCTTAAGGATAAAGCAAGCCAACTTCTTGATGTTTTGAATGTAAATCCCTATCAAACCCCACCACCATATGAAAAGCTTATTGGAGACCTTGAGGGCGCTTACTCACGTCGTATTAACATCCAACATCGTCTTGTTTATCAAGTAATCGAAAAAGAGAATTGTGTTAAAGTACTTCGTATGTGGACTCATTACGAATGAGGCATGTTCGATTTATTTCTTGAAATCCCATCTGATAAATCTTATAGATGAACCTCCTACATAAACGAGGCTTTAACTATGTATTTTCAAAAATTTTTCTTAATTATAGGATTAACCATGATGCCATTACTCGCAGAATCTAACGATAAAACCATAACAACAGAATCCGGTCTTCAGTATGTAGATACTAAAGTTGGCGAAGGACAATCACCGACTAAAGGACAAACTGTTAAAGTGCATTACGAGGGAACATTAGAAGACGGGACTGTTTTCGATAGCTCTTATCGTCGTGATGAGCCTATTGAATTTGTCCTTGGTGTTGGTCAAGTTATTAAGGGTTGGGATGAAGGTATTATGAGCATGAAAGTTGGCGGAAAACGCAAACTCATTATTCCAGCAAATCTTGCTTATGGAGACAATGGAGCTGGCAAGATTATCCCTGCTGGTGCAACTTTAATTTTCACGACTGAACTCGTTTCAGTTAAAGGTTAGTTACATTCGTTCAACGATATCGCCGACTTTAATGATTCCCGGTCTGTCATGAACAATATTAGCACCAAAAAGAATCCCTTTTTCTGTATTGCGATATCGCGCAAGCGTTAAAAGGGGTTCTTTTCCTTTGACTCCAGTATCTTGGTCCACCGTTGTTACTGTGCAACGCGTGCATGGTTTGGCAACCGAAAACACAATCTCTCCAATACGAAAACGTTTTAAATGATCTTCACCGTAAGGCTCTAACCCTTTAATCACAATGTTTGGCCGAAAACGTGTCATGGGCATTGGTGATTCAAGACGTGCATTGAGATCTTCTAAGGATTCCTCAGAGATCATTAAAAAAGGAAAGGCATCAGAAAAAAGAGTTTGGTTGCCTTCTGGTAATGCATAATCAGGGTTTACTGTTCGGGTTGTATCTTTTGCAAAACCAACTAATTTTGCATCGCACTCTAAATAATCACTCAGCAAACACGATGCCTCCACAGATTGCTCAACAGTTTGTAGGGTGGTCTTGTGTAATGTGGCTTCAATAATACTTCCTTCATCAGTAGGAATCACTACTATTGGTTTATGATTGGGGATAGAAATCTCCAAGAGACCGCCGTAAACACGAGTTACAATTACAGCAAGTTTAGGATGTGTTCTTTGTGAAATGAATTTTCCATTCGCATCAACGATCATCCATTGGCGATCATAAAGCGGACCTGTGTTTACAACATCCATCTTGTCCAAATGAATTGCTTGGCAACCTTTAACAGGGTAAATGGACAAGCCTGTTATGGTGAGTTGTGTCATTTTCTCTCTCCAATTTTTTTTAGCAGATCTAATCCATAAATACAGGGTTCCATCAACCATCTATAATTTTGTTTGGAAAGATAATCCATTATTTTATGAATAGGGATAAAATTAAGACCCAACATGATACTGACATAAAGGACCAATCCTAAACTAATAGATTTTAAGCCAGCTATAAGATTCTGGTTCGTTACAAATATGCCAACTATTGAAAGTATCGTTGGAATAATAAACCACATATTAAAAAAGGTGAGATAATTAGACTTGTGTCTGATTGATGAAAATGGAACACGCTGAAGAGATCTTAGGATACGTTCTTGTGAGGTTAGCCATTTCTTTGGCGACATTTTAAAAGCATAAAAGCATACAATAATTGCAAAAATCATTTTTAAAAGAACAACACAGGCGAGCACAGAAAATATATTAATGTGCCACTGTTCGGTAAATGCATTTACAGCTTCTAAGCCATTTATAATTGGTTTTCCCATGATCAAGCTAATAAGAAGCAATGGTTGTATGAAACCCCACAGACTAGAAATAGTTGATCCAACACAACAACCGATAATCGTATTTCCAAACAATAAGGTGCCTATATTAAATAAAATGCCTTGCATCAAAATTGCCACAAATGGCGTGAGCGTTTTTGTCGATGGTAATGACAGTTTTAACAAACCAGCTGCCAGCGAAATTTTAATAGGATTTAAAGCATTATCTGTTTCAAGCGTTGCGCGATTCAGACAGAAAATTTGATGAAGAGAAAGCACATATCCTGTAAGAGGCAAACGAAAAGCATGAAAAAAACTTCCCAAGACAGCTTCAATACAGCCCAGATAAACAGCTAGTCGGTGATGAAGAGGAACTTTATCAAACATCAAAACAATTTCTCACTATACCAATTGGAAATGAACTTGTACCTTTGTATTAAAATAATTTCAACAACACAAGGAACACAACAACATGACTCGTCTAGCTTTAGTTACCGGTGGAACTCGTGGAATTGGTGCGGCAATATCTTGTGCACTCCAGCAAAAAGGCTATCAAGTTGTTGCCACGTACTCTAGTAATGCAGAGGCCGCTGAAGATTTTTCTCGCCAGACTAGAATTCCTGTTTATTGTTGGGATGTTAGCCAATTTAAAGATTGCCAAAAGGGCGTAGAACAAGTTGTTGCACAGCATGGACCAATTGAAGTTTTAATTAACAATGCCGGTATTGCAGATGACAGTATGTTTCACAAAATGACGAGTGAGACGTGGGAAAAAGTCATCACAACCAATCTAACCTCTTGTTTCAATATGACGCGCTGCGTCATTGAGTCGATGCGAGAGAGAAACTACGGTCGGATTATTTCTCTTTCTTCGATTAATGGACAAAAAGGACAAGCGGGCCAGACAAACTACGCTGCAGCAAAGGCGGGTATTATTGGTTTCACCAAAGCTCTTGCGCTTGAAAATGCAACAAAAGGTATAACCGTCAACGCAGTTGCACCAGGTTATATTGGCACGGATATGATGAATTCTATGCCCGAGGCAGTTCTCTCAACAATCATCAATCAAATTCCTGTTAAAAGATTGGGGCTTGTCTCAGAAATTGCTCATGCTGTTACTTTTCTTACCGATGATAATGCTGCTTTTATTACAGGCGAAGTTATAAATGTAAATGGCGGGCAGTATCTTGGCTAAAAATTAAATTCTTGTTAAGGAGTTTAACGCTAAATTGAGAGAATGGATATTCAATCAATCATATCAAGATCTCTTAAGTTCGTTAACCAGCGAAGATATGCTCTTCTTGTCCTTTTTTTCTTTATAGTTTTTCTTCTATTCAAAGCCTTTTCAGGTGCCTCTAAGCAGCCTCATAGAAGTTTTCCTATGATAACGATGGCCAAGGTTGAAAAGAAAGCTGTTCCTTTAATCATACAATCTCCAGGGGTCGTGGAGTCGCAGCAGATCGTTAATATTCGAACTCGCGTTAATGGTTTATTAAAGAAAGTTCATTTTGAAGATGGTCAAATTGTTAACAAAGGGGATTTGCTTTACACGATTGATGATGACATTCTGCAATCACAATTAAAGCAATTAAAAGCTAAATTATCTGGGGATCAGGCGAAGGCTGAGCAGGCACAAATTGAATTGGAACGTAACACGCCTTTGGTTAAAAAAGGTGTTATTACTAAATCGAGGTTTGATGAACTCTCTGCAAATGCTAAAAATCTTTTAGCCATTACTCAAGCAGATCAAGCTGATATTGATTCTGTGAATCTGCAAATTGGATACACTCAAATTGTAAGTCCTCTTGCAGGCCGGATCAGTTTTAATAAAGTTCAAACAGGAAATTTTATTCAGATAAGCGATGTTGCGCCCATGGCAACTGTTTTGCAAATCAACCCAATTGATATTACGTTTTCGGTTTCAGAAACTTACCTGGAAGATTTAAAAAACAAAGACTTATCCAAGATTAAAGTTAATCTTTCTTCATCAGAAGGTACGCCAATTGGCAACAAAGGAACCCTTAGAGCAATTGAAAACACTGTCAATTCTCTCACCGGAACTATTGAATTAAAGGCCGAGTTTAGTAATGACAATAAAGCTTTGTGGTCAGGACAGTACGTAAATGTAACTTTGGAAATAGTATCTGAGGGTGATTCTTTGGTAGTCCCTCTTCCGGCGTTGCAAACAGGGCAAAATGGATCTTATCTTTTTGTTCTGAAGCCTTCTAGTCAAACAGTTTCAATCAGGCCTATTAAAACTGGAATCGTGACAAATTCTTTGGCGGTCATCAAAGAAGGATTAAAAGAAGGTGAATTTGTTGTTACGTCAGGGCAGCTACGTTTGTCTGGTGGCGTCAGGGTAGCTGTGCAGCAAAAAACTGAAGGTTAAAAAATGAATTTTTCTAGCCACTTTATCTCACGTCCCGTTATGACCACGCTGCTTGCTTTATGGATTACAATCTCTGGAGTTGTTGCCTTTATTTATTTGCCTGTTAGTGCTCTTCCAAAGGTTGAATTTCCAACAATTCAAGTAACTGCTAATCTGCCTGGAGCAAAATCTGAAACGATGGCAGAAGCCGTTGCTTTGCCGCTTGAGCAAAGGTTTGCTGCCATTGATGGTTTGGACAACATGAGCTCTTCAAGCGCTCAAGGAACCAGTAGAATCACTTTGCAATTTTCATTGGATAAAAATATTGATGCTGCAGCACAGGATGTTGGAACAGCTATTTCTGCTGCTCAGGCTGTTTTGCCTCCTAATATGCCAAGCTTACCGACTTACAAAAAGATTAATCCTTCTGACACACCGGTTATCTATCTTGCTTTAACTTCAAAAACACTGCCCTTGTGGCAAGTTAATGAATACGCCGATACATATGTGTCTAATCGTTTGTCTATGCAATCAGGTGTTGCACAGGTTGAGATACTCGGGGAACAAAAATACGCTGTCAGAATTTACGCAAAACCAGATCTGCTTGCTGTGCGCAAATTATCTTTAAAAGACGTTGCAACAGCGATTCAAAAAGCCAACATTAATCCTGCGACGGGATCTTTAGATGGTCTCTATCAATCTCAAATTATCAACCCAGATACCATTGTGAGAAACGCCAAAGAGTTTTCAAAGCTTATCGTTAGCGAAAAAGATGGAAAGCCAGTTCGTATTAAAGATATTGGCGAGGCTGTTGATGATGTGGATAACAATAAGATTGCTTCTTGGTTTAATCATGAGCGTGCAATTGTCGTTGCTGTCAGTAAGCAGCCAGGGTCAAATACAATTGATGTTGTTAAGGAAATTAAAAACATCTTGCCATCTTTGAGGGAGCAACTTCCTCCCTCTGTGTCGCTTGAGGTTATTATTGATAGATCTCTGCCTATTGTTGAATCCATTAAAGATGTGGAGAGGACTTTTCTTGTAACGGCCATTCTTGTTGTTCTCGTTATTTTTGTCTTTTTATGCAATGTCCGCGCAACAATTATCCCGAGCGTTACTGTTCCTTTGGCGATTGTCGCCACTTTTATTCTTATGTCTGCTTTTGGCTTTAGTTTGAACAACTTAACATTGTTAGCTTTGACGCTTTCAATTGGGTTTATCGTTGATGATGCTATTGTTGTTTTGGAAAATATCACCAGACATGTTGAGCAAGGGCTTTCGCCTTTAAAGGCAGCTTTTAAAGGCACTAAAGAGATCTCTTTTACTATTATTTCGATGACTTTGTCTCTTAGCGCAGTCTTTATACCTATTTTATTGATGCCGGGAATTGTTGGGCGCTTAATGCATGAATTTGCGATCACCATAATTGTCGTTATTTTGATGTCAGGCATCATCTCCTTAACGATTACTCCAATGATGTGTCGCTATTTTCTGACCACAATACACCAAGAGAGTGATTTTTGGCTTTATAAACACTTTAAAGATGCATTTGAATGGTTAACTTTGCAATATCATGGGTCTCTTAATTGGGTTATGAAGAGGCAAAAGCAAACCCTTATAGTTAGTTTTTTAGTCTTAATCCTAAATGTATTTCTTTACATAGGAATTCCTAAGGGTTTTTTCCCGAATGAAGACACAGGAATTCTTTTTGCTTCAACGGAAGCGGGTCCTGAAATATCTTTTTCCGCCATGAAAACAGCGCAATTAAAGGTTATGGAGATTATTGGTAAAGATCCAAATGTCGAGGGTTTTACAAGTTCAATCGGTGCTTCAAGTACAACATTAGCGCAAAACCAGGGGCGCGTTGTCATCACCCTAAAGCCAACCGACCAAAGACAAATGAATGCAGAGCAAGTTACGAACAGTCTTCGAGAAAAATTGTCAAAAATTCCAGATATTAATGTTTTTATTCAGACAATTCAAAACTTAAGAGTCGGCGGTATATCGAGTAAAAGTCAGTATCAATACACCCTTCAAGGACAAGTCTTAGAAGAGCTAAACAATTTTACGAAAAAATTTGAAGAGACTTTGAAAAAGAAGTCTGGCTTTTTAGATGTAACCAGCGATCTTCAACTGTCAAGTCTGCAGATTAAAGTTAATATTGATCGAGACCACGCAGCTAGATTGGGGGTTAGCGTTGAAGATATTGCCAACACAATTAACCTTGCGTATGGTGATCAGCAAATTTCGACAATTTATACTGAATTAAATACATATCAGGTCATTCTGGATGTTGAGCAAGATAAGGCTCAAACTCTTGCAGATTTAAAAAATATTTATGTCAATAATAATACGGGCGATCTTATCCCTTTAAATTCTTTAGCAACCTTTACAAGAACGAATGCACCCCTGACGGTCAATCATTTGAATCGCCTTCCCTCAGCAACGATTTCTTTTAATTTGCAGAAGGGAGTTAGTATTGGGGATGCGGTTGAAGCAATAAAGGACGGTGAGCGCGAGATTAATCTTCCTCCAACAATTGTGGGCTCATTTCAGGGGTCAGCGCAGGCTTTTCAGAGTTCGCAGAAAGGGCAAATATGGCTGCTTCTAGCAGCAATCATCACAATTTATGTGGTTTTGGGAATGCTGTATGAAAGCTATATTCATCCGCTTACGATTTTATCTGGTCTTCCGAGTGCTGGAATTGGTGCTTTAGTCGCCTTGTTAGTTGCCGGATTGGATCTTGATGTTATTGGTTTTATCGGCATTATTATGTTGATTGGTATTGTAAAAAAGAATGCAATTATGATGATCGATTATGCGCTTGATCAGCAAAGAAATTATGGAAAAACACCAGAGGAGGCGATTATAGAGGCTTGTCATCGTCGCTTCCGTCCGATCATGATGACAACGATGGCAGCGATTATTGGTTCACTTCCTATCGCGCTTGGTATTGGAGTCGGTGCGGAGATACGCCAGCCACTGGGAGTTTGTGTTGTTGGTGGTCTTTTGATCTCCCAGATTCTAACACTTTATGTAACGCCTGTTTTTTATCTATGGCTCGACCAGCTTTCTATTAAAAGTGTTAATGAAAGATAAAAGAGAAAAATGATAGACATCTAAGTATTGTAAGTCAAACAAAAAACTTGAGTTTTTCGCTTTTTTTAGTTATAATACTTGTACTAAACGATAGGGAATTTGTGTGCATGAAAAAAAATTCAATTTCTTTCTTGATTGCAGCAGCAAGCATTAGCTTGGCTACAGCAAATGCTCCTTTTAATGGTTTTTACTTGGGTGCTTCAGGCGGATATACACAAAAAACTGTTACGAACTCTGTTTCTGAAAGCAGTTCTGGAAATGGGAGATCCGCTACATCTGGCTTCATTAATTCTGCTGATAAAAATAAAATTAACGGCTTTGTTTCCGGTCTAATGGGTGGCTATGGGCGCAAATTAGATAATGGGTTTTATCTTGGCGGTGAAGCTACACTTCAATATGACACAGCAAATAAAATGAAAACATCAAGCTTGGCTGCAAGCGATGGAAGTGTTTGGTCATTTAACTCTAAATACAAGCGTGGTCTTGTTTTTGGAGCAAGTCCCCGTTTTGGTGTAACATTCGATAACTCTCTACTCGCTTATGGAAAAGTCGGATTGGAAGTTAGTCGTGATAAAATTTCACATCAAAACATGGGAGGAAATATTTCTTCACCTCCAGGAAGCGCTGCCTCTTCTTTTCCATCAAGTGCAACTTTCTCAACCACAAAAACAAAGGTGGTTGTTGTTCCTGGTGTTGGTTTAGAGAAATCTTTTAATAATATTTTAGCGCGCATTGAATACAATTATAACCCAGGTACAAAAATCAATCAGACAGCAAATTATGTTCAAAATGGAATGAGTAATAGCGACAATCAAAAAGTAAAATACACATCCCATGCCCTGAAGTTAGGTTTGGCTTATAAGTTTTAATGTTGGCTTATAATTTCTTTCTTATTCTTAGTCTTTTTGATATAATCTGCATCATTCTCTAATAATCAATTAATAGAAATTATGGCTCAACTAAACGTTCTTATAGCTCCGGATCCGCGATTGAAGATTGTAGCAAAACCTGTTTCATCTGTTGATGATAGCGTTCGGAAAATAATGGATGATATGTTGGAGACGATGTATGCAGAAGATGGCGCTGGCTTGGCGGCAACGCAAGTAGGTATTGATAAAAGAATTATTGTTATGGATGTTGTTTGGGATGAGGGTTCAAAGAGAGCGCCTTTTAAAATGGCCAATCCTGAAATTCTGTGGTGTTCAGAAGAAACATCCATTCATAACGAAGGTTGTCTATCTGTTCCCGGACAAAGAGGTGAAGTTGAGCGACCATCAAAAATAAAAGTGCGCTATTTAGATGAAAAAAATACTCTCATCGAACGAGATGCAGATGGTATGTTAGCTGTTTGCATTCAACATGAAATCGACCACTTAAATGGCAAATTATATATCGATTATTTCTCTCCCTTAAAACAGCAGATAATCTTAAGAAAATTAAAAAAATATAAAAGTTACGCATAATCATGCGTATTATTTTTATGGGAACCCCTGATTTCTCTGTTTCTGCCTTAAAGTGCTTGTTAAAAAGCTCGCATGAAGTTGTCGCAGTTTATTCGCAGCCACCTCGTGCAAAAGGAAGAGGGCATAAAGTTCAAAAGTCTCCTGTTCACTTAATTGCAGAAAAAAATGGGATTGAGGTTTTAACGCCAGTTTCTCTAAGAGATCCTGATACACAAAAACAGTTTTTTGACTTTAAAGCTGATGTTGCTGTTGTTGCAGCCTATGGTTTAATTTTGCCTCAGCCAATTTTATCTGATCCTAAATATGGTTGCATTAATATTCATGCCTCATTGTTGCCACGTTGGCGTGGTGCGGCTCCTATCCATCGATGCATTATGACTGGTGATTTACAAACCGGAATTACCATCATGAAGATGGATAAGGGGCTGGATACAGGTGATATTTTGGATATTCAGAAGACTGAAATTACACCCAAAATGACAACTTCATCTCTTCATGATGTGTTGGCCGAAATCGGTAGTTCTTTACTTTTGAGTGTTCTTGAAAGGATTGATACCATTGAAGCTGTGCCACAGCCGAAAGATGGAATTACGTATGCAGAAAAAATAATACCAGAAGATGGTAGAATTAATTGGGCTCAGTCTGCTGCAGAAATAGACCGATTAATTCGCGCTTTAACGCCAAAGCCTGGCGCTTGGTTTCTTCACAACGAAGATCGTATCAAGGTGATCGCTGCTGAGCCTGTAGATATGCAGTATGATGATCCTACAGCTGGAGGTATTTTAGAAAGCTCTCCAGAGGATCAACTAATTATAGCTTGTGGGTCAGGAGTGCTGCGTATCAAAATGTTACAACGTGCTGGTGGAGTCCCCTTGCCTGTCCAAGAGTTTCTACGCGGCTATAAAATTATGGGAAAAATCTCTTAATCACAATTTTTTATTAAGCTCTTGTTTTGAATCAGGTATATTATTTTGCATTTGATACGCATGGGGTAAAGTAGAAGCCTGCATCTCGGCCTTCGAGAGGATGATGAGATGGAGAGAGAAAATTTCACTTACAGATTTCTTGTTGCTTCTGGCGTTATATTTTTCCCTCTGCCGTGCTCCCGCGATGGTGGAGATCCAGGCTCTTTACACCTGCAAGTAAAAAGCAAGGAGCCAAAAGACTCGCGTATCTGATTTAACAATAACCCATATTGTATATGCTGCTTGATCTCTAATCGATAATTTCATCTTTGATGCGTGCATAACTCACTACCTTGGTAACGCCATTAATCTTGCTTGCAAGATCGGTTACTTTTGTTATTTCTTCTTCATTTTGAGCGATACCCATTACATAAACAATACCATTCACAGTTTTGATATTGTAGTTGAGTGATTGAACTCCATCAGCAAAAACTAGAGAACTTTTAATTTGGGTCGTTATCCAAGCATCTTTCGCTGTAACGATTGCACCGCCACCTTCTGCTGTTTCAATGTTATTATTAACATGTTTCACACCCTTTACTTCCCAAGCAATTCTTTCAGCTTCCATCTGAGCTTGTTGATCTGGAACAAAGCCCGTCAATAGAACATCTCCGCTCTGAACACTTATGCCGACTTTACTAAATAAATCTGATTCGTGTTTATAAAGACCTGCTTTAATCTTGGTAGAAATTGCCGAGTCAGAAACTGTACCACTTATCCCTTTTTCTTTTGTGGCTAAGGTGCCAACCAAGGCCCCTCCTCCGATAATTATTGGGGCACATCCAGTCAATGCTAATGTTGTAAAAGTAACTGCTACAAAAGTAAGTGGAGTTTTTAGTGTTTTTATCATGTGCGCCTCGCTATTGATCAGATCGCCATGCATCTTGAATGTGATGCAATCCTTTGTGTAAGGATATTAGAATAACATCAAACCGAATTTGTGTATACCTGTGACCTTCTTGGAGAAACTGATTGGTTGCTCTCTGGATTCTTTGCCTCTGTTTAAAGCTGATGGATTCTGCTGCATCCTTGTGATTTTTTCTGTATTTTATTTCTAATATTACTAAAGTCTTCCAATGACTTGCGATGATATCAATTTCCCCGACGTACGTTTTATATCGTCGCTTTAAAATGCGATATCCTTTTAATCTTAAAAAAATAACAGCTAATGTTTCTGAGAACCGTCCAACACGCTCTGCAAAGATTTTAGCTTTCTTAGTTTGCATTTTTTAGATTTAGCGCTTGTTGATATATTAGTTTCTTGGAAAGATTGTAGCTTTCCGCGACTGAAGCGCTTGCATCACGAACAGACTGATGAGCAAGAGCTTTTATAAGCAATTGATTGATTTCAGTTTCTGATAATTCATTGCTTCTCAATGGAGGGCTTAATACAATAACCACCTCACCTTTGGGAAGGCCATTTTCTTTGTAGTTGTTGATAAGTTCTTCAATGCTTCCTTGTCTGGTTTCTTCGTATATTTTTGTAATTTCTCGAACTACGCTGACTGTACGATTTCTGTAGGTGTCTATCATTTTTTCTAGAGTTTTTAGTAAGCGCCTAGCTGATTCAAAAAATATTAGCGTGGCGGGGCTTGCTTCAAAATCTTTGATTTTTTTTGAATCAAAAAAACCTGCGAATAGAAATTGATCACTTGGTTGACCAGAAAGTACAAGTGCAGAAAGTACAGAAGATGCGCCTGGGGCAGACGTTACGTAGATGCCTTGTGCGCGGCATTCTCGAACAAGCTTGTAGCCTGGATCGGAGATTAGTGGAGTTCCAGCATCACTAACCAGACTTATAACCCTTCCGTTTTTTAGCTCATTTATAATTTTAGGACGAACTTCATCAGCATTATGATTATGATAAGACATCAGTTTTTTGTTGATTCCGTATGCCTGTAAAAGCTTGTTGCTTACTCTTGTGTCCTCACAAAGAATTAGGTCACAATCTTTCAGAATTCTGAGGGCGCGTAGTGTGATGTCTTCTAAATTTCCAATAGGTGTCGAAACAATATACAGGCCCGGCTTTAAAGATGCTGTTGTTGCTATCATTCATCATCTCTAAGGCTTTTAAATTTATTTATTAAATCATCCATTTGCTCGTAGTTGTTAAAGTAGAGACTTATAACACCTCCGCTTGGTTTAATGTCAACTTTTGCTTTTACGGATAATAAATCGCTAATTTGCTCTGCTAACTGTATAGCGTCTTCATTGTATTTATCGCTTACACCATTCTTTTTTTGTTTGCTTTGTTTTACTTTTTGCTCTGTATCGCGAACTGATAAGTTATTTTTAAGAATGTCATCAATTACATCATCCAGGTTTTCGTGATTGATCAGTGCCCTGGCGTGCCCAGCTGATAATCTTCCATCATGAATTAGCTTTTTAACGTGAACAGGTAAAGTATTAAGTCTTAACATGTTGGCTACGTAGCTTCGACTTTTGCTAAGAGCCTGAGCAATCTGTTCTTGTGTCTTGCCGTGATCTGTTATAAGCCTTTGAAATGATTCAGCTTCTTCTACTGGGTTTAAATCATCTCTTTGGAGATTTTCAATTAAGCCAATTTCAAGAGCTTCGCTGTCAGTGCAGCTCATAATAACAGCTGGAACGGAATCTAATCCAACTTCCTTAGCTGCTCTCCATCTTCTTTCTCCTGCGATGATTTCGTATTCTTCGTGGATAGAGTCAAGTTTTCTAAGAATAAGAGGTTGAATAACACCCTTTTCACGAACTGATTCAATTAGAGAGCTCATCTTCTCAGGGCTAAATACTTGCCTTGGTTGCAATCTTCCTGGCTTAATGATGCTAATATCAACTTCTGTTGTTTGTTGTTTTTGTGTTTCTAGATCTGTATCTCCTAGCAGCGCAGAAAGACCACGGCCTAACGTTTTATTTTGATTAAACATTTTAAATCCTATCGTTTTGTTAAAATTTCTTTTGCGAGATTCATATAAGCTTGTGCGCCTAAACACCCTACGTCATAGACCAATACTGGTTTTCCGTGTGAAGGTGCTTCTGAAACCTTTATATTTCGCGGAATAACTGTTTGAAATACTTTGTCTTTCAAGTGGTGTCTTACGTCGTTTTCTACTTGTGAGCTGAGTGAACTTCTTCTGTCATACATTGTGAGTACTATTCCGAATAATTCAAGTGACGGATTGAAATTCTTTTTAATTTTTTGAATAGAGTTAAGTAAATAACTCAATCCTTCTAATGCATAGTATTCACATTGGAGTGGGACCAAAACAGAGTCAGCTGCGACCAATGCGTTAAGTGTTAAAAGTCCCATAGATGGCGGACAATCAATGATAATATAGTCAAACATATCTTTGTATGGCTCAATGATAGTTTTAAAAATACGTTCTCTGTTTTCTTGGTTTACGAGTTCTATTTCAGCGCCAATCAATTCTATGGACGATGAAATAACTGAGAGTCCTGGGATTATACTTTTTTTAAGAACTTCGCTAAGTGTGTTTTGCCGTATAAGCAACTCATAGCTTCCAATCCCTTTGTTCTTTTTGCTGATTCCAACGCCAGTTGACGCATTCGCCTGAGGATCCATATCTATTAAAAGGACCTTTTTATCAACGGCAGCTAATGCTGTTGATACATTTACTGCTGTCGTAGTTTTCCCAACTCCGCCTTTTTGATTGGCAACAACAATAACTTCACCCATTTATACGTTCCCTTACATTTGTAATTTTTACTATGACGCTATCCGAAGATGTTATGCTTTGGTATTTTTCTATGTCAAAAAGCCAGTTCTCGCGTGCCGTGACCTCTTCTGAGGTAAAGTTTTGACCTTTGTGAAAGATTCCAATCGGATTTGTTTCACGTGAAACATCTATCATATATCTTAGAAGAAGTGACAAAGAACAGCAAGCTCTAGATACAAAGATGTCGTATTTATTTTTTACAGTTTCTATGCGTTCATTTTTTATTAAAACCTTTGTTTTAGTGATTCTTGAGATTTCAGACAGAAATATTACTTTCTTAACATTTGATTCAAAAAGCGTTACATTCTGATATCCCATCATCGCTAAGATCATTCCAGGAAAGCCTGCGCCTGTGCCAATATCTGCGATTGATAGGTTTTTGTTTTGAACATGTTGGCAGAGCTGCAATGAGTCGATAATATGTCTTTCGTAAAAGTCACTTTGTGTTTTTTCTTGGATAAGTGACATTTTTTGATTCCACTTTTCAAGTTCCTTGAAATATGTGTCAAATAAAGAAATTGTTTCACGTGAAACATTTAAGGTCTCTATGAGGTTGAGGTGCATTTGTTCCATTTGGTAGCCATCTCCAGGGATTTAGATTTTTAATTGGTAATAAACATGTCGTCCTTGTGAAGATCGTCTTTAATGCTGCGTGCATGAGTGGAATCTTCAGAAAGGATAATCAAGTCTTTTTGAGCATTAGCTGTGTTATATTTGTCAGCTTCCAACTCAGGAACTTCGGCTAATCTAGGGTAGTATGGGATATCAACAGGTTCACGATCTACAAATTGACACGTAGATAGCGTTGTAAGCATTAAGAATGAAGCAATTCTAGAAATCATGGGAATATTTCGCCTCTGTGAGAGTTTGTCTGGATTAAAGATGATTAAACCACTATCATTAAAATTAGAGATAAAATCAAACTAAAAGAATGATAGTTAAAGTCTATGAAAAACCAACAGAACAATCAAGAATCAACTGATGAAAATTTAGAAGAGCTTAATGAAGAGGAGGCAATTCCTTTGTTCGATTTTAGTCTATTCGAAAACATCTCGAATTATTACAAATCGCTAATTAAAAAGCCTCTTACAATTTTTGATCCAGAGATAATGAATAAGACATTATATGAAGCTCAAGGTAAAATTGCAGAGAAGTTTTTTGAAAATCCTGGCAATTGGGATGAAATGCAAAAAGCTTATTGGAATGAACATGAGTCCTTGGTTAAATCAATTTTTGCACGCTTAAGTGGTGACGACGGGGCGACCATCATTGCGCCTGACTCAGGAGATAAACGATTTAAACATGAAAGTTGGAATAATCAGCCAATCTACGACTATCTTAAACAGTCATATCTTTTACACGCAAAGTTTTTAAAAGGATTGGTAGGTTCTCTTGAGGGAATTGATGAAAAAACATTACAAAAGATAAAGTTTTATACGCGTCATTATGTTGATGCTTTGTCACCAACGAATTTTCCGCAAACAAATCCTGAAGTTCTTAAGGAAATGATTGAAAGTAAGGGGGAAAGTTTGCGCCGTGGCCTGAAAAATTTAATGCATGATATACGTGCTTCAAAAGGCTATGCCCCGCTTCGCATGACAGCAACTAATGCTTTTAAAATCGGTGAAAATCTAGCGACAACGCCTGGGAAAATAGTTTTTCAAAATGAATTAGTACAACTTATCCAATACACTCCAACGACAGAAAAAGTCAAAAAAGTTCCCCTCCTAATGATTCCTCCCTGGATAAATAAGTACTACATCTTTGATCTGAAGGCTGAAAACTCATTTGTAAAATGGGCTTTGAACGAAGGTATAAGCGTTTTTATTATTTCATGGGTAAATCCAGATGAAAGTCACTCTGAAACTAGTTTCAGTGACTATATTTTCCATGGATTGGATGAAGCCATTAAACAGGTGCAGGTGATAACAGGTGAAGAAAAAATCAATGCCCTCGGATATTGCGCTGGTGGGATTTTATTAAATTGCCTTATGGCTTATTACGCCAAGCTTGGCACAAGTCCAATTGCAAGTGCTTCCGTTGTCGCAACACCGATTGATTTTGACAAAGCCGGTGACTTGATGGTTTATATTTGTGAAGAGCAACTTGATAAACTTGAAAAATATATTAGTAAAAAGGGGTATCTCGAGGCAAAATCTATGGTTATGACCTTTAATATGCTTCGGGCCAACGAGCTAGTTTGGTCATTTTATATAAACAATTACCTTATGGGGAGAGAACCATTCCCGTTCGATTTATTGTATTGGAATTCCGATGCGACAAGAATGCCTGGAAAGATGCATGTAGAATATTTGCGCACAATTTTATTAGAAAATGGTCTAACCCATAAAAATAAAATTCAGCTCAAAGGGGTGGGAATTGATCTGTCTGAAATTAAGATCCCGCTTTTTATAATGGCATGCATAGACGATCACATCGCGCCCTGGAAATCAGCTTATCCACTATACCATGTGAGCGGTGGGGAAAATGTTTTTGTGCTTGGGGCATCAGGCCACGTTGCAGGTGTAATTAATCATCCAAGCAAAAATAAATACCACTATTGGATCAATTCATCAAAAGATAATGATCCCAATAATTGGTTTGACGGGGCAACAGAACAGGCTGGCTCCTGGTGGCCAGAATGGTTGAGCTGGATACAAAAACATTCAGGGCCCAGTATCACTGCAAGATTAATTAACGAAGATAGAATCATAGAGGATACGCCTGGATCTTACGCACTTCAATCTTTCGAAGAATAACGTTTCACTGTCTAATTCCACTGTGTTAGATTTCAAAGAAATTATAATGTTAAGAAAGATATAGACGTGCTCGATAAAAACTTTGCCCCTGGTAGTTTTGAAAAAGAAATATATGAGAAAACAGAGTGTTTTTTCTCTGCAAAACTTGATTCAGATAAAAAAGACTACACAATAATGATGCCTCCGCCAAATGTGACGGGGAGTTTGCATTTGGGGCACGCGTTAACATACACACTTCAGGATGTGCTAGTTAGGTTTAAACGTCTTTGTAATTACGATGTTTTGTGGCAGCCCGGTACAGATCACGCAGGCATAGCAACGCAAATTGTTGTTGAGCGGCAATTGGCAGAAAAGAACATCACGCGCCATGATCTTGGCCGAGAAGAGTTTATAAAAAAAGTATGGGAATGGAAAGCCGAGTCGGGCAGTACCATCGTAGAGCAACAAAGACGTCTGGGGATCTCTCCGGACTGGGATCGATCACGCTTTACAATGGATGAAGGGCTTACGCAGGCCGTTAAGAAAGTGTTTGTTGATTTACATGCAAAAGGATTGATCTATCGCGATAAACGCCTCGTCAATTGGGACACAAAACTTCAAACAGCAATCTCCGACGTAGAGGTTGAGAATCAGGATGTTAAGGGAAGTTTTTGGTATATAAGTTATCAATTAGAGGAAGACTCTGATCAATCCATCATCATTGCAACAACGCGTCCTGAAACACTTTTTGGCGATACTGCCGTTGCCGTACATCCTGAGGACGAGCGTTATCAGGCATTTATCGGGAAAAGAGTTAAAGTTCCGCTGACTGGTCGTGTTGTCACAGTCGTCGCTGATACTTATTGTGATCAGACAAAGGGAACTGGCGCCGTTAAAATAACACCAGCTCATGACTTTAATGACTTTGAAATTGGGAAGCGCCATCAACTTGAGAAAATTAATATTCTAAATGCTGACGGTACCTTAAACGAAATTGTTCCGGCTTCTTATCGAGGGCTTAGTGTAAATGCTGCTCGCATAAAAATTGTTGCTGAGTTGGAAGAGCAGGGGCTTCTTGTTAAAGTTGAGCCCAAAGTTCATGCTGTTCCTTACAGCGAACGTTCGGGAGTAGAAATTCAACCTTGGCTCACGGACCAATGGTTTGTTGATGCAAAGACTTTGGCTGCGCCAGCAATTTTAGCTGTTGAGAAGGGCGAAACTCGTTTTGTTCCTGAGCAATATAATGCCACCTATTTTGAATGGCTTAATAACATTCAGCCATGGTGTATTTCAAGGCAGATTTGGTGGGGCCATCCTATACCTGCATGGTATGGTCCTGATGGTCATATTTTCGTTGCATTAACAGCAGAAGAAGCCGCTATTGATGCTGAGAAACATTACGGCGAATTAACTGTTTTGAGACAAGATCAAGATGTTCTTGATACTTGGTTCTCTTCGGCTTTGTGGCCATTTTCAACCTTAGGTTGGCCTGAAAAAACACCTGAATTAAAGCGGTATTATCCAACAGATGTTTTGGTAACTGGAAATGACATTCTCTTCTTTTGGGTTGCCAGAATGATGATGATGGGAATTCATTTTATGGGCGAAGTTCCGTTTCACACGGTTTATCTTCACGCCCTCGTTCGGGATGAGCGCGGACAGAAAATGTCAAAATCAAAGGGTAATATTATTGATCCGCTGCATCTCATTGATAAATACAGCTGCGATGCGCTGCGCTTTACTTTGTCTTCTCTTGCGGCACCTGGACGCGACATAAAGTTAAGTGAATCACGCGTTGAGGGTTCTCGTAATTTTATAACAAAAATCTGGAATGCGACCCGATTTTTACAAATGAACGAGTGTGCTTATAATCCTGATTTTGATCCAACAAAATGCATTAATATTATTAATCGTTGGATTGTTTCTGAGGTTGCTGAGCTTTCAAGTAAAATTTACGCTTCTCTTGAAGAGTATCGTTTTGATCATGCGGCAAACCATCTATATCAGTTCACTTGGGGAACTTTCTGTGATTACTACTTGGAGTTTTTAAAGCCGTCGCTTAGCAATCCAGATTCGCAGCAAGAAGAGGCAAGACAAGCCGCTGCTTGGGTTCTTGTTCAAATTTTGCACATTGCCCATCCGTTCATGCCACTAATTACCGAAAAAATATGGCAAGAGTTTACCGGCAATTCAGACTTTATTGCTCAACGGTCATGGCCAGCTTATGGCAGTGCTGAAATTGATCCAAATTTTGTTGATAAAAACGCTGAAACACAAATGCGATGGACGATTCAGCTAATTACAGAGATTCGTTCTCTTAGAGGGCTTTTGGGTGTTCCAGTGCGTGCTGAAGTTCCACTTGTGGCATATAAAGAAGATCCAGAAACGGAAACACATTTAAAAGAGCAAAACAGTCTCATTACGCATCTTGCGCGGGTTTCAGAGGTCATCTTTACCGAGGCGCGCGATACGACGACGGGGTCTCTTCATTTTCATGTTGGAAAAGATTCGTTCTCATTAAGGGTTGGCCAGTTTATTGATATTGCTGCTGCTCATAAGCTTTTAGAAACACGCTTGGAAAAGCTTAACCAAGAATCAACTCACTTAACCACCAAGCTTAAGAATGAAGCCTATCGCAATGCTAAGCCGGATCAGTATCAGGATGATGTGGAAACTCTGAAAAACAAAACTAGTGAAGCTGAGCGCCTCCAGGCAATCTTAAAGGGGTGGGAGTAGGACTCCACATTTTTTTGAAACCATCTGTAGAAACCTGTACTTCTCCGGAAGTACAGGTTCGTGACAATCTATCCTTCTGGAGATGTACAGGTTGTAGTTATTGTATTACATACGGCGAGCACCGTAGGTGTGTGGCCATCCAGAGAAAAGCCTGGATCACCACGGAAGCTCAGCTTCCTCGTGATGACAGCTGGTGGGGTGTAAAATCTAATCCAGAATTGGAGTAAAAGAAGCAGAGGAAGAATTAGGTTTCAAAGGAGAAGTCATAACCAAAGACACCTATTTCAGACACCTATTTCCATTCATTTCTGAAAAACTTGCAGTAGCTGTGTAATTACACACCCACTACTTTTTTAAAGATCCTGCTGCATCAATAGTTTCGTTACCCAAGCAAAGCTTGTGGACTCAACCTATTTTCCAGGATGACAGGGGGAAAACTGAAATTCTGCTGCTACAGCTGTCATCCTGGACAGATGACGAGTTCCAAGCTTTAGCTTGGATAACGAGACACTGATGCAGGATCTTATGCAGATTTTGATGGGTGGTCACAGTAAACTACTTCAAAATCAGAGGTTGTGCTTCTAAGTTTTTGCGATCTGTCGTCTGACTCAAGTTTGAGCTAAGTGTTTGAATTTTGCTCGCAAATGAAACAAGAGTTCGAACTAATGAATTCTCCGTGAACACGGCGACATCTCCTTCAAAGACTAGATCCATAATCTTCTCACCAAAGGTTTTTTTCTTTGGAAAATTCACTAAATGAATCTTATCTGTTGATTTTAGTCCGCATTCTATTTTTGCAACTTCAATTGCTGTTGTCATGCCACCGAGAGCATCCACAAGCCCCTTATCTTTCGCCTCTTGGCCTGTCCAGACGCGCCCCTTGGCTAAATCATGTACCTTTGTATCATCAAGGTGACGTCCCTTCGCAACCTTGTCGCGGAAGGATAGATATATTTCATCAGCTATAGATTGAAGTTTTTTCCAACCTTTTTCAGAGTAGGGTTGCCCTGATGACCACATCGTTACGTTTTCACCGCTGTGAACTTCTCCCCATTTCACGCCGTACTCATTCCACAAGCCTTCGGTTACAATTTTACCACTGTAAACGCCGATTGATCCTGTTAGGGTGCCAGGTTGTGCAACAATTTTTGAGGCTCCGCTCGCAATTAAATATCCACCAGATGCGGCCATATCACCCATAGAAACGATTACAGGAATCTTTGCATCAACAACGTTTTTAACCGCTCGCCAAATAGTCTCAGATGCATTTGCAGAGCCACCACCTGAATTTATTCGAAGAACAATTGCCTTAATGTCTTTGTCTTTTGCGGCTTCTTCGAGCGCTTTCGTAAGTGCCCGGTCAGAGCCGCCGCTACCATCTTCCGAAAAGTCACTTCCGTTGTGACCGCGATGAATTGCTCCGGTTAAATAAATCACACCAATTTTATTTTTTAGCTGCTCAGCTGTTGGCTTTTCAGGAGTGCTTCTTTTTAAGTAAGAAACAATCGAAACGTAATCAGGCTCACCTTCTTTTAAGAGAAGCGCCTTAATGCTGCCTTTTACATTATCAAGATACCCTAATTCATCAACAAGTTTGTTTGTTATGGCCTCTTGTCCTAGATGCGGTCCATTATCAAGAAGTTTTCTGGTAACATCTGGTGTTAATTTTCGAGAATCAGAAATTCCTGTAATGATTTGAGTTACCAAAACATCTAAAATATTTTGCATCATCTCTTTGTGAGCGGGTGTGAAGTCTTTTTCAGTTGTTGATTCAATCGCTGATTTATATTCTTCACGTTTAGTGATTTGAGGGATGATATTAAAGTTGTCTAAGGCTTCGCGAGCAAAAGGCACCTCTGCCATCATACCTGTTAACCCTAAAGTGCCCTGAGGCTGTAGCCAAATTTTTGTTGCAGCAGTTGTAGCGTAATAAGAGATTGTGCCGTTTGATAATTCACCAAATGTATCAGCAAAAGCGTAGACAAATTTGTTATGTTCTTTGAATTTTACCAAAGCATCGCGAATTTCTTGTGCCTGAGCAATGCCAATAGTGTTGCCATCTACCAACAGCAAAATACCCTTAACGTTCTTATCCTCTGCACCTTTTTCAATGGCTTTTAATATGGTGCTTAGGCTTGCTCCCTTACCATCTCCATTCAAGAGCAGAGAAAACCCTCCTGAGTGTTCAGCCATTGGGTACCCACCAATACGCAATTTCAAAACGGTCTGTTCAGAAAGAGGTTGTGGTTGAGGGGAAAGCATAAGCCCCTTAATACCGAAATACATAACAGCAAGTAAGACAAGAAAAAGTCCACCAAAACCAGCAAGGACAGTAACAATTACACGGCGCATTTAGCGGACTCCTTCTTTTAGTTTTTAATAGTTTGTAGCTATTCAGTATTTTTTTTATGAGATCCCCGGGTCAATCCCGGGGATCTTTAACAGTTGATCTAAGTCGTTATAATAGTCTTACACAACAGAAATATCAGGTGCATCCACTGCTTTCATGCCAACAACATGATAACCAGCATCAACGTGATGTACTTCACCGGTTACTCCGCTTGATAAATTACTCAAGAGATAGAGAGCAGAACCACCAACATCTTCTAAAGTAATGTTACGTTTTAAAGGAGCATTGTATTGATTCCATTTCAAAATATAACGGAAATCTCCAATCCCAGAAGAAGCGAGAGTTTTTGCAGGACCAGCAGAAAGCGCATTAACGCGAATGTTGTCCCCGCCTAAGTCTACAGCTAAATACCGAACACTAGCTTCAAGAGCTGCCTTTGCAACGCCCATCACATTGTAATGAGGCATAACACGTTCTGCGCCATAGTAAGTCAGGGTCAAACAAGAACCGCCATTGCGCATCATTGGTGCTGCTTCTCGGCAAACTTCAGTAAAGGAATAGCAAGAAATATTGAGAGAATTTAAAAAATTCGCTCTTGATGTTGCCATGTATTTTCCTTTTAGCTCTTCCTTGTCAGAGAAAGCCAGTGCATGCACGACAAAGTCTATGCTATCCCAACGTTTAGCGAGTGCCTCAAATGCTCTCGGAACGTGACCTTCTTGACTAACATCACAAGGGACTAAAATGTCAGAACCTAAAGATGCAGCCAAAGGAGCAACTCTTTTTTCTAAAGCTTCTGATTGATAGCTAAATGCTAATTCAGCGCCGTGGTCAGCGAGTGCTTTACTGATTCCCCATGCTAAAGAGTGATCATTAGCAACTCCCATAATAAGGCCTCGTTTACCTTGCATTAGGGATTTTGTTTCTGTCATTTAATCAAACCTCACTTGTTTTGTGTCTACTACTTTCCAGTAATGACTTATGCTTAAGTATGTTTCAACTCTTTGTTTGAAACAACAATGAGAAAAATGTAACAGGATGTCTGGTATTTTTCTAAAAATGTTGATAGCTATTATAGAACAAAGATTTAACCAGGGGCTTTGAAGTAGATGAAATTTGTTGCTGCAAAAGAAATGAATACGAAGGGCGAGAGAAGGATTGCTATCACTCCTGAAGTCGCTAAAAAACTGATCGAACTTGGACATAAAGTGTCTGTTGAAAAAGAAGCTGGCAAAGAAGCCGGTTTTACAGATGCACAGTTTGAAAAAGTTGGCGCGACTATTTCTAAAGCACCCGCTGACCTTTATAAAGATGCTGACGTGGTTGTTCGTGTTTCTCCTGTAAGCGATGAAACTATCTCACAATTTCCCAAAGGCTGTGTTCTTATTGGTATGTTAAAGCCACACACACAAGCGGATCAGCTCAAAGCACTTGCGACTCATAATATTACGTCTTTCAGCATGGAATTGATGCCTCGAATAACACGGGCACAATCTATGGATGTCCTGTCTTCACAGAGTAGTCTTTCTGGCTATAAAGCCGTTATTGATGCTTCATCAGAATTTGGTCGTGCCCTCCCTCTTATGATGACAGCAGCTGGAACTGTTCCAGCCGCCCGTATCTTGATACTTGGAGCAGGAGTTGCTGGTCTTCAAGCAATTGCAACAGCACGTCGTCTTGGGGCGATTGTTTCTGCCTTTGATGTGCGCAGCGCAGCGAAGGAACAAGTCGAAAGTTTAGGTGCCGCCTTTATCGAAGTTGAAGCAAATGAAACCGGAGATGGCAAGGGTGGTTATGCGATCGAGATGAGCAAAGACTACCAAAAGGCTCAAGCAGAAAAATTAGGACAAGTTCTGGAAACGCAAGATATTGTTATTACAACAGCACAAATTCCAGGAAAGCCGGCTCCAGTTTTAATAACCGAAGCTATGGTTAAGAAAATGAAACCAGGATCCATCATTATTGACCTGGCTTCAGAGTCCGGCGGTAATTGTGACATTTCTGAATTTGGTAAAACAGTTGTAAAACATCATGTGAAAATCATAGGGCCTGCAAATATGGCAAGTCGAATTCCCTACGATGCGAGCCAGCTGTATTCGAAAAATATTTTTAACTTCCTAAAAATCCTTTTGAACAAAGAGGGGAGCGGCCTTGAGATTGACTGGGAAGATGAAATTGTTAAATCGACAGCATTGACACACCAAGGGAAAATAGTTCATCCCTTATTTTAAGCTTAATTTAAGTTAAAACTTATGGAAGTACGAGAATGGATATTCATTCACTGATAGATCAAGCCGCAAAGATCAACCAAGCTAGCAAAGGTTTAGCGAAGCAAGCTGAGCAAATGGAAGCGACTGTCAACCATATGGTTCATCAGGCGGGGATTCACCCCATAGACCCGCTTGTTGTTGGGTTAACCGTTTTTATTTTAGCCTGTTTTGTTGGCTATTATGTTGTGTGGAAAGTAACGCCAGCACTTCATTCTCCTTTAATGTCAGTAACCAATGCAATTTCGAGTGTGATTATTGTGGGTGCATTGATTGCTGCAGGCCCAGTCATTGGGGGAATATCCTCAACGTTTGGCTTCTTCGCTGTTATTTTAGCCTCCATCAATATTTTTGGTGGCTTTATTGTTACGCAGCGTATGTTAAAAATGTTTTCAAAAAATAAATAGAGGGGGCAATAGGTGTCTGCTAATTTTTCAGCCTTGGTATATCTCGTTTCAGCTGTTTGTTTTATTATGGCTCTGCGTGGACTTTCATCTGCATCTACATCTCGTTCAGGGAATCTCTTTGGAGTTTTTGGGATGGCGATTGCCGTTTTAACAACGCTGTTGACTCCTTCAGTTTCGCGTTATGGATTAATCCTCATCGCTGTTGCTATTGGCGGTGCTATCGGAACTCTGATTGCTAAAAAAATCAAAATGACAGCGCTGCCACAATTGGTTGCAGCTTTTCACAGTCTTGTTGGATTAGCTGCTGTTTTGGTTGCAGCTTCAGCCTTGTACTCTCCTGAAACTTTTTTTATCGGGACAGTTACCAACATTAAACCGAGCAGTCTTTTTGAAATGAGTTTAGGCGCTGCTATTGGGGCGATAACCTTTAGTGGATCGTTAGTTGCTTTCGGTAAGTTGCAAGGACTTGTTAGCGGCAAACCCCTTGTTTTTGCACATCAACATCATTTTAATGCTTTACTCGCGGTAACTTTGCTCGCTTTGATTGTGTTGTTTATCACAACTGAATCTCATTTTATTTTTTGGTTCCTAACAGGTCTTTCCTTTGCCTTGGGTGTTTTGTTGATTCTCCCGATTGGCGGGGCAGATATGCCCGTTGTTATTTCAATGCTCAACTCTTACTCA
>CANFPP010000007.1 GCA_947449005.1 Holosporales bacterium
AGTGATGACTGCGATTGACGAAGCGCTGCCAATTTTATTCTTTCTTCATATCCTAATTGTTTGTATTCTCTCATTTGCAACGCCTTTCTGTGCCTGTCTTATCAACAAACACTCTAATGCGTTGCACCTCATTTTAGAACACGGCCCTGAGTGTTCTTCATGAATATAGACAGGTTATTTTTTTCTTTAAACGGCATACTAAGAGGCGTTATAGTTGACAGAATCAAACGAGAGCGGTCTTTCACCTCCATAAACTCATGAGCTTTATCTTTAAAGTAACTTGTGAAATGCTTAAAAAAATCAATGTCATTAATGTACGTATGCAGAATTTCTGTATTTTCACGTGTACTGCCAAAAAACCAGAAATTCCCATAGTCTTCAAAACGCTCTACAATTGCCAAACAATTCCATATGTTATAATCAACGCAGAGCATACGTTGATGTGCAGTTACAGGCTCTCCAAATAACAAGAAACTTTTGTAGCTATTTAGAGGGATTTTTTCCATGGTGTAGATATCTAAATCATTATAAAAACTTTTCTCAAAATACTTTTGCGTCCATTCGACGTTATTCGCAATACGCAGCATTGAGCCATCGCTTAATATTTTTATATAGCCAAAATGAGTGATGCCAAAAGTTGAGAATAAAGGCTCGCATATAGCATTTACAATGGGAGCTATTTTTAAGTTATAATCTAAACTTTCTCGATTAACGTTGTCTATATACATAAATAGCCTCCCTTAACCTAAAATTATAACTAAATTGTAAACTTTTTATTTTTACAGCAAAACACCGCTCAAAACAATACCGTATTTTTTACGGTACCGTGCATTACGCGATTGAGAAAACAATAAATTTTTATATTTGTTCAAAAAAAACTCTAGAAATTTAAAGATTATTAATTTTTTTAAGATAAAGTTTACTCTAAACTGAAAAATGTGTGTAAGAGGCACAGTTATTAAGATAAAATGCTAAAAAAGATAAACTCAAGGAATTGAAAAGTGAGAATAATTTTAATAGTCCTGTCATGCCTGTGCTTACAATCAGATGGATACGCAATGCTTGCACAGGAACTTGGAGTCGTTGTAAAATCAGGGTTAAAGCATTTACCACTTCGAAGTATCTCCACATTGAGCGCCGATTTTTCATTAACGAGCGCTGAAGAAGAAAAAACAACAAAGTTCACAGCAAGGTTTCCAAGAACTCAAGACTTTATACTCGAAGGTTGTCGTACTAGATTGGGCCAACTAACAGGACAAACCCCACCGCAGAACTCAAACGAGATAAGAGAATACTATGAAGAAATTACTGGCATAGAAAATACGATTACTGCATATTTAGACAAATCTTCTTCCTATCCTCTTAAAGATCCAGAAGGCAACATTTTAGAGGCTTTTTCATTAAAAAGCCAACTCGCAAGAATGTTTAGACAAATGGCATCCTCTTCTTAAAATAACAAATAAAAATATTTAATTACTCAGGGCCTTTCTTTATTCAAAAATAAATCTAGTTTTATAATTTGTAAGCACAAACACTTGCAAAGTATAAGGATTATTTTTAATGAAGTATATTGCAACCATTAAGTACTTATTATTATTTTTCATACTTTGCCAATCTACTTTTGCATCTGTTTATCAGAGACCATTTGCAATTGTAAGAAACGCTTTGCAAGAAGCTGCTCAGCAAGACCCTCACCACTTAGGCAGAATATTTTCTAGAGTCATAACACACGGCCTTGATAAATTCGATCAAACATCTCCGTTTAATCATTACAAACACATGCACCATAACAATGCTGCTTTCTGGCCCACTTCAGATATAACAACAACAAAAACCGTTAATATGTTCAGCGCTCCCACAAACTCGCCTCTTTTAGAGTTTTATAAAACTCTTTATGAACGCTCTCAGTCTCCTAATTTCAAAGGAGTCATTAATTCGTCGCTCATGCTTCCTCAATCTCTTTCACAATACGAACTCACAAATTATGAAAGAAGAGCCTCGTACCTCCCTCGAGGTCACCGCTCCTTTATTAATGGACACCAACGTTCATTTTTTGAATATGGCGTGCCTTTTCCCCTTATAGTAGTTTCGTTTTTTGATTCAATTGATGCAAGCGACATCATAAAATATCCTCTTGGAAAACCACAAAAGTGGTACGCCCCATTAGAGCAAGCTTTGCTTATAGCTAGCAAAAAACAATATATAAATGATTTTGCAATATTAGATGGCAATAAACAAAATGGAGGGTGGGGAGATTATTCAAAATTTACACTAACAGTAATCCCACCAAGCACAACTCTCTATGGGCATTTTGGATTAACTGCGTCTCAAAAAAATGAAAATGGAGGAGCGAGTCAGTTTTATATTCCTGCTGCAAAAACCATAAAAGGCACACAATTATTCAGTCTTGATGCATTAGATACCGCAACTGGAGAGATCAATTTCGTTAAAAACTTAGTTGATATTGGACTAATTTATCCTGAAGAAAGTGATGTTTTCTATAAACTGAGAAATGGTTTCAAAGAATACTATGACGTTTATGAACAAGAACAATAATTCTTATTATTTTTCCACTCGCGATGGATATGCATATAAAAATTCAACTATGAACAGCCTCAAGTTTATGGTTTCTTAGGGCACAGTATTGTTACTAAGGATGAGAGTTTTATATATGAAACCTATTATTAACAATAAGATCTCTAGCCTTTTAAAAAAATTAAGTTATATTTTTTTAGGGGCAATGTCTTCAGTGCGTTTCCATTCACTTGCTTGTGATTTGAATAATCCACTTTTTGGAACTAGAGCAACAAATGCAACATTAAGAAAACCCAGTCGTGCAATTCCTCCATCTTTAGCAGACGGCAGAATCCCTACACTTAATCAAACTGGTTACATGACATCAGAATTAGATGAGCTTTCAGATGAATTTATTAACTCTGCTGCTAACTGGGCCGAAAAAGGACTGCCTGTTGTAGACATTGGCGCAGCTTATGGAATTACAGCAATACCAGCATTAGCAAACAATGGTATAGTTATTGCCAACGACATTGGCGAAGAACATCTTTTGCATCTTAGAGTAAAAGCAGGGCCAGAATTATGGCCACATCTTTATTTAAACAACAAACGCTTTCCAGAAGATCTAACTTTTCCTAATAATTCTATCGGAGCTATTATAATGCGAAGCGTTGCGCATTATCTAAAGCCAACCCAAATGGAAGTAGCCCTTGATAACGCTAGCAGATGGCTTACTCCAGGTGGAGAACTTTATATCATCACCATAAGTCCTTATCATTATTCACTTGGTTCATTTATAAAAACTTATGATGAACACTGGGATACGGGCAACTCTTGGCCTGGGGAAATCCTCAATTTAAAAAAATATATTCCAGATTTAGCAAAAGATATTCCCAATTATCTTCATGTAATGGATGAGCGACCTTTAAAAAAAGCCTTAGAAACAAGAGGTTTTGATATTGTAACCTCTAAGCTTTTTGGATTTGCACGCTCACTTAGTAAAGACCCAAAGGGTATTGGTTATTACGGTATAAAAGCAATCAAACACATCACAAGGTAGTGCACGTGCAATACAAGCCTCTTGACCGATTTAGAGCCCCCTGTCTAATGTCTTAAGATTACTCTTGTTCTCTCATTTTAGGTTTAAAAATGGGGTGATTTTCAACTGTTAATAATGCTCTCTTAGAATTAAGCTATAATCAAAGGTTTTTCTTAATAAGACATGCGCAAGCTTTTAGCAGGCTATTTTTTAAGCCCTTAGTATAAAATAGCCTGGATTCTCGCCCACGCGAGAATAACAACGGAGAGTAGAGAGATATGACGATGAAAACAACAAAAGTTGTGCAAGTGGATTATTCTGTCTTTCTCCACCTCGTCATTCCCGCGCAGGCGGGAATCCAGGGTGCTCTCTCTTGCCGAAACTTGCAGACTGCATTTAATAGTAAAAAAACATAGAGGTTTTTAATGGGATCTTCTTTGGTTTCTAATTATCAAGAATCTATCCTTGGAAAACTGAAAGACATTACACAACCTTTATCTGATCATTTTGGCATCAAAACATTCGCCTATCGTAAATTCTTGAATGATGGACGCAGTTTTGGTGTCAGCACCAATCATGGGTGGAATAAGTGGCACAATGACTATCTTCTGGAGAAAAAAGAAATACCAGCTTATGAGAGAGAAGTTAAAGAGACGTCAGTATCTGAAAATAATCAACATCTTTGGCTACGCACAGGCGAACCAGATAAAACTGACGAGCTATTTTTAAACTTATATGACTTTGATATTTGGAATACAATGTGTATTTACAAAAACCATACAAATTATGTAGAGGGTTTCTATTTTGCAACTCATAAAGAAAATGTAAACTTTCCTAATTTTTTCTTAAATCACATTGATACACTTAAACATTATATATTCTATTTTAAAAATAACTTCTTAACAAAAATTGATTCGCAAATTATAGATACAATATCAGTACCAACAATTTCAAAAGAAAGCTTTATCCAAGAAACCAATAAAAGAATAGACATGCAAACCTCATCATTCATTGAAGCAAGTAGGATTAATAATTATGTTTTTCACAGAGGAAATGAACGAATATCACTTTCCAGAAGAGAGTTAGAGTGCCTTCAATATCTATCTCATGGAAAGAGCACTAAAGAAATTGCATCTCATTTACAACTATCTCCCCGCACTATAGAAATGTATCTTCAGCGTATAAAGGAAAAAACTGAAATCCCTTCTAGAAGTAAATTGATTGATTTTTATTATAAGATGGGTTTGCCTGATTTCAGATAGAAAACCCTTGACCGTAAAAATTACGGACATAACCAATAACAATTCAGCAGTACTTATGACACAAAGAAACCCGTAAAAATTACGGAGATTATTGATGGTTGAAATTCAAATTCTAATCTTATAATTTCTAAAACTTATAAAGTTTTACTAAAGCTTAAAAGTTTTAACTTTAAAGTTAGAGGAGAATAACAATGTAAATTAAAGGGGGAGTGGGAAATGCGAAACAAACTATTATTATTGTCTTTCAGTTTGTGTGTACAGACAGAAGGACAAGCAGCTGTAAAAGAACTTGGGGAATTAGGTTTCCCTGCAGCTAGACGTATAGTATTAAGTCAAATGAAAAGGCCAGTCTCTACCATTTCTTCTTTTCAATATTACCCCAAACAATTTTCACAAGATACAACAGCTAAGCTTGATCCAAAGCCTTACTCTATTTTCATGCAAAGACGAAACATGTCTACTCTTAATGAGCGCGTATATGAATTTGCATCAAATTGCAGCAAAATTGAAAAAGAGCAATTAGCCAATCATGTCAGAGGTAATTGTAAAAGTATGAGCGATATTCAAGACCCCACACTAATATATTGCCGTCAACAATATGACCGCTTAGACACAATCTCTAAAGATAATGTCAGAGAACTTCATGAAGTAGTTGATGATATCGTTTGGACTCTCAGATCTCGATTAAAAGAATTGGACATTATCAGTAAAGAAACTGGTGATTTTGCAGATGATTTTCCTCGTTTGAAAAATTCAAAAAATGCAGAAATAGACCCAAAGGTATTAAAATTAGAGTTTGAAAATATATTCAAAGATCTAGGTGCATTTTTTCGATATAGATAGATCTAAAATACATTAAATTTTTATACAACTTATCACCTCCAAGGACATATGTAGTATGCTAAAGTTTTTATTGTCTTTTTTTATATTTTGTCACTGTGCTATTGCATCTAATTACCAAAAACCTTTCAGAATTGTTAAAGATGCCTTGCAAATAGCCTCTCAACAAGACGTCAATAATTTCGGCAGAGTATTTTCTAGAGTTATAACACACAATCACGATGATTTTCAGCAGACGTCTCCTTTTAATCATCACAAACACATGCACTATCATGGCTCGCCTTTTTGGCCAACATCTGACATATCAGTTAAAAAGACTATATTTTTAGGATCAAACAATTCACAATTATTAGAATTTCATCAAGAGCTTAATAGACGATTTAACTCTCCTCAATTTCAAGGAAAAAAGAATCCATTGTTAGTCTTTCCTGAAGATGTTGAACATCATGATCGAATAAGTTATGAAGAAAGGTCGTCATTTTTACCTGGTTTTCACAACTCTTTTGTTAATGGGCATCAACGTTCATTTTATGAACATGAATTAGCCTTTCCACTTTGCGCCATCTCATTTTTTGATGAAGCAGACGTAAAAAAAAGACCAAAGGGTAAACCTCAAAGATGGTATACTCCACTAGAGCAAGCTCTACTGATGTCTAGCAAAAAACAATACATAAATGAATTTGCTATTTTAGATGGAGACAAACAAAATGGCTTCTGGGGAAATTATTCAAACTTTGCAATTGCATTGATCCCCAAAGGCACCACTATCTACGGACATTTTGGCCTTGTAGCTCACCAAAGAAACTCTAAGTGCGGCACCTTAAAACGCGGAGGAGCAGGTCAATTTTATATTGCAGGCGCAAAGGCAGCAAAAAAAATAGACTTGATAACTCTCGAGGACGCGTTAGATGTTACAAGTGGAGAGATTAATTTTGTTGAGAGTTTGGCGAAGATAGGATTAATAAATGGCTCACAAAGTAATTCAGAACGTATAATTTTTGATACACTAAGAGCGGGTTTTAAAGAGTATTACGAAATCTATGAAAAGCATGGGTGATTAAAATGACACTTCCTCACAATTCATAACAAATAAATACAATATCAATTCTTTTCACACCAAGCCTCTTGACCGATTTAGAGCCCCCTGTCTAATGTCTTAAGATACATTAAATTCTTAAATCAACGGTCAAATATGTCAGATTATAAACTCATGGCGAATGCCATTCGATTTCTAGCTATTGATGCAGTCGAAGCCGCTCAATCTGGTCATCCTGGAATGCCCATGGGAATGGCAGACGTTGCAACGGTCCTATTTAAAGATTTTCTGAACTTTGACCCTGTCGCCCCTGATTGGCCAAATCGCGATCGCTTTATTTTATCAGCGGGCCATGGCTCAATGCTGTTGTATTCCCTACTTTATTTAACTGGCTATGAAGAGGCCACGATTAAGCAACTTCAAAACTTTAGAACCCTTGGCAGTTTAACTGCGGGTCATCCTGAATATGGTCACCTCCCTGGTATTGAAACAACGACTGGACCACTTGGTCAAGGCCTTGCCAATGCCGTTGGTATGGCAATCGCTGAAAAATTATCAGCAGCTCGCAAAGGAAACTCATCTACTGATCATTATACTTATGTCATGTGTAGTGATGGTGATTTGATGGAAGGCATTTCACATGAAGCAATGTCTTTAGCTGGACATTTAGGTCTTGGAAAACTCGTTGTCTTATTTGATGATAACGGCATTTCAATTGATGGCCCAACATCTCTTACCGTCTCTGATGATCAAATTGCCCGATTCAAAGCCTATGGCTGGCACACGCAAAGTATTGACGGGCACGATTATGCTGCAATTAATAAAGCCATCGAACTGGCACAAAAATCTGATCAACCAAGTTTTATTGCATGCAAAACAACTATTGGCTATGGATCCCCTAATAAGGCGGGGTCAGCCAACGTGCATGGTTCTCCTTTAGGAAAGAATGAGATTTCTGAAACTCGAAAAGCTCTCGATTGGGATCATCCTCCCTTCACGATTCCAGAGACTATTCTAAATTTATGGCAAGAAACTGCACACAAAGGAATGGTTAAGCGCCAACTGTGGGAAATGGATGGGAACAGTATTGAACCTACAAAAAAACCATGCGCTGTTTGGGAAGAAAAGCTTGATGCATTAATTTCTCAGTTTATCGCTACCCCTCCCAAACAAGCGACACGTCAGCTATCTCAGCAAGTTCTAGAGGAAATCACGCCGTTCCTTCCGAATCTTATTGGCGGATCCGCTGATTTAACCGGCTCTAACAATACAAAATCAAAATCACAAGCTGCCGTTACAGTAACTGATTTTTCTGGTCAATATATTCACTACGGGATTCGCGAACACGCTATGGCTGCCATCATGAATGGGATCTCCCTTTATGGCGATTTTATCCCTTACGGTGGCACCTTTCTAGTTTTCAGCGATTATTTGCGCCCTGCCCTTCGCCTTTCTGCCTTAATGAATCAAGGCGTGATTTATGTATTAACGCATGATTCAATTGGCCTTGGAGAAGATGGCCCCACGCATCAACCGGTTGAGCATTTAGCGGCTCTTCGCGCCATTCCCAACTTAAACGTTTTCAGACCTTGCGATGCTGTTGAAGTTGCAGAGTGCTGGAAGCATGCCATTAAAGATCGCTCGACTCCTTCTGTCATTGTTCTAACGCGCCAGAATGTTCAGCCTGTTCGGTTGAGCCCCAGCAAAGATAATTTGGCCGAAAAAGGTGCTTATATTTTATCTGATTCTGCGAAAGAACGCCAAGTAACGCTTATCGCCACAGGATCAGAAGTTGAGCTTGCACTTGCGGCCCAGAAAGAACTAGAAACACACGGGATTTCCGCAGCTGTTGTTTCTATGCCATGCTGGCGATTATTTGATAAGCAATCAAAAGAGTATCAAGAGGCAATTCTAGGCACTCCTGGTATCTTGAAAGTTGCTATAGAAGCAGCACTTAGAATGGGATGGGATCGTTATATTGACAGAGACGGGATCTTCATTGGTATGAATGGTTTTGGCGCCTCTGGCAAAGCAGAGTCTCTCTATAAATATTTTGGTATCACTGCCGAAGCAATTGTACAGTCAGTTTTGAAGAAAAAAGGAGCATAAGGATGGCCATAAGAGTAGCAATTAATGGATTTGGACGTATTGGTCGAATGGTTTTACGCGCCATCATAGAGAGCAAACGCACCGACATACAAATCATTGCCCTAAACGATTTAGGTCCGATTAAAAGTAATGCGCACCTTTTCAAATATGATTCTGTTCACGGCCCATTTCAAGGCCAAGTTATAACAACAGACACAACCATTGATGTTGGCATGGGTCCCATTAAAGTCTTTGCAGAGCCAAATCCAGAAAAATTACCCTGGAAAGATTTGCAAATCGATTTGGTGATGGAATGCTCTGGCCATTTCACCAGTCGTACTAGCGCCGCTAAGCATCTTGAAGCAGGTGCTAAGAAAGTTTTGATATCTGCTCCAGCTGAAGGCGCTGACCTTACGGTGGTTTATGGCGTGAATCATGATCAATTAACATCTGATCATCTTGTTGTCTCAAACGCCTCATGTACAACAAACTGTCTTGCCCCTGTTGCCGCAGTTCTACACAAAGAAATTGGTATTGATTGTGGTTTTATGACAACAATTCATTCCTATACAGGTGATCAAAAGCTTGTTGACACACTTCACTCAGACTTAAGACGCTCTCGCGCCGCCGCAATGGCAATGATTCCAAGCTCAACCGGCGCAGCCAAAGCTGTTGGCCTGGTTTTACCTGAATTAAAAGGCAAATTAGATGGCACATCAATTCGCGTACCAACGCCGAATGTTTCTGTCGTTGATTTCAAATTCACCAGCAAGCGTGATACTTCCGTTGAAGAAATTAACTCTTTGATGCAAAAAGCCTCTGCTGGATACTTAAAAGGTATCTTAGGAGCTGTTGATGAACCACTTGTGTCGATCGACTTCAATCACAATCCTTTGAGTTCAAATTTTGATTTAACGCAAACACATGTCGTGTCTAATCGATTCTGTAGAGTCCTATCATGGTATGATAATGAATGGGGTTTTGCGAATAGAATGAACGATGTTGCAGTTGTAATGGGAGCCCTATAAATGACAACAGCTTTTGTATTTCCAGGACAAGGATCGCAAACCATTGGTATGGGAAGAGAATTTATTGAAACTTTCTCTGCAGCCAAAGAGGTCATGCAGGAAGTTGATGATGTTCTTGAACAGAAACTAACGCATCTGATTTTAGAGGGAGTTTCGAATGAGCTGACTCTCACAGAAAATGCACAACCTGCCCTTCTAGCCATTAGCATGGCAATAACAAGAACGTTGCAAAAAGAGTCTAATCGCCCAATTACAGATCTATGCCAATTTATGGCAGGTCATTCTTTGGGGGAATATTCGGCCCTTTGTGCTTCAGGCGTTTTATCCTTAAGAGATGCTGTACGCCTTGTAAGGCTGCGCGGCCAAGCGATGCAACAGTCTGTCCCTGTTGGTAAAGGCTCTATGGCAGCTATTCTAGGCCTTGAAATTGATGCAGTTGAAAAGCTTATCGCAAACATAAACACAAAAGACAGTACATGCGGTGTAGCGAATGATAATTCTCCAGGTCAAGTGGTGATAAGTGGTCACTGTGAAGCAATCGAAGAAGCTATGAAAGCAGCTACCGAGCAAGGAGCAAAACGTGCTCTCTTGCTCCCTGTTAGTGCACCATTCCACAGCCCTTTAATGGCTGATGCTGCAAAGGCTATGGAAGAAGCATTTAAAGAAGTTACGTTCAGCACACCTCAAGTCCAAGTATTGTCAAATATAACCGCAATGCCAATCAAGGATGCTTCGTTCATTTCTCAGCTTTTGGTTGAGCAAATAACTGGTCGCGTCAGATGGCGTGAGACCGTTATAAACCTAGGCCATCTAGGATGTACCCATATGGTTGAAGTTGGAGCCGGTAAAGTCCTAACGGGCCTTAATAAACGTATCAATCCAGACCTTGTGACACTAGCCATCAATTCCCCAGCTGATATGGAAGCATTTTTGAAGGTGTGTGGATAGAACGGAGATAATAAGTGACAACAAACTATTATGATCAAAATGCAGAAAGTTTTGCCAAGCGCACAATAGAGCGAGATGTGTCGGATGCTTACAAAAAGTTTTTGAACCTTTTGCCATCAAAGAGTCGTATTCTGGATGCTGGTTGTGGCAGTGGAAGAGATGCTAAATACTTTAAGCAATTAGGGCATGATGTTGTTGCATTTGATGCTTCTATCGAAATGGTAAAACTTTCATCCCTTGAAGTAGACCACCCAACATTACACCTCAATTTTCAAGATATGGCATTCAAAGAAGAGTTCGATGGTGTTTGGGCTTGTGCGTCGCTCTTACATGTCCCTTATGAACAAACCGAAGAGATTATTCGCAAAATAAAAGATGCTTTAAAACCAAAAGGCTTTTTCTACGCGTCCTATAAACATGGGGATGCCCTAGAAACTTCATCAGATGGGCGCATTTTTTACAACATGAATGAAACAACAATTCTGCCATATTTAGATAATTCATTTAAGGTCATAGAGATGTGGCAAACACCCTATACCCCAACACATGTTCATGCGACTGCAACAAAATCCTGGTTAAATATCTTGTGTCAGAGAGCGGATTAATAAATTTAGATAGAAGTAATATTCAAGAGAAAAAAATGAAAGTTTCCAATAAACAATCTAATGTTCTCTATCATGCAATCAAAACCTGGGAGCAGGATAACCTTCTTACATCTGCACAAGCGCAAGCCTTAAAAGAAAGCATCATTCCACTCTCTTTCAATTGGAAGCTTCTGGCGAAGTATCTTTTTTGGATCTCAATAGCGTGCATCATCATTGCTATGGGTGCCATGGTTGCAGATAAGTTTTTTCAAAACATCATAGAAAAACTATTCAGCAATTCCCCGATTAGAAAATGCATTATTTTATCGGTTATTTCAGCTTCTCTCTATTACACAGGCATGCGAAGACGCGAAAAATTCCCGGAAAAACATTATAGTAACGAGACATTTTTCTTTCTTGGAACCGTAATCAGCACAGCAGCAATCTATCAACTCGGTGAGCACTTTTCTATGATGCGTGAACACTTATCAAGCTTGTTATTGATATCATTCCTTCTCTATGGAGTTTTAGGGCTTTATCTTCAATCCAAATTGGTTTGGTTATTCTCTATTCTCTCGCTTGGAAGTTGGTTTGGTGCCGAAACTGGCTATTGTTCTGGCTGTGGAGTCTATTTTTTAGGGATGAACTATCCCCTTCGATTTATCCTATTTGGCACAGCGTTAACAGCAATAGCATCCTTATTATTACCGAAAATCTCGCACTTTAAATCCCTTACGAAAACCACCCTTATCATGGGACTTTTGTATCTATTTATCGCCCTGTGGATCCTCTCACTTTTTGGAAACAGTGATTTTGCAAGCTGGAAAAAATCGACGCAAATAGAGCTCTTTCTTTGGTCTTTTCTCTGGGCAGGTACAGCAGCACTCAGCACTTACATTGGCATTAAATTAGAAGATGGAATTTTTAAAGGCTTTGGTCTCACCTTTCTCTTTCTAAATCTGTATACACGTTATTTTGAATACTTCTGGTCTCCGTTGTATAAGCCAGTTTTCTTTTTAATCCTAGGGCTTAGCCTTTGGCTATTAGCGTCAAAAATCGAACGTTTGTGGCTCAGCAAAGGATTTTCTATTCAAAAGTGAATATCACCATCTGTTTTTGAATAATCTCTTTAAACTCATCGCTTATTGTATGCATATCTACAACATCAACCTTATAAGGCAGATTAGACTCCTCAAAAGCATCAGCTAGAATCAATTTTTCCTGGCGATTAAGCGGACGACCAGCATCAATGACAAGATCAAGATCTGAAGATTTTTTCGTTGCTCCTGTAGCACGAGAGCCAAACACCCATACCTTAGAGTTTATAGGCAAAATAGTGCTTAGAATATTTTGCACGATGACTCGATGTTTGGGAGTAATATCAATGGAAGATTGAGTCAACCTACGTTCTCTTGACGCTTTTGGATTTGCGCTAACAAAAATCTCGCCTCAACAAGAAACTTAGGAATGCTTTCAAAGACATCTTGAGCTTTGTCTTCGTTGTAAGTGTGGCTCGTCGTCCCACGATCTCTTCGAAAAACTTTCCATTCTTCCAACTCAGCTTGGAGAAGACCCTTTTCATAGCCATTTCTAATAATTTCATTAAATGTCATTTCGTCAACGGCTGCAGGATTTTGCTCTGTTGTTTCGAGAAAGCGTTTAAGCATCTTATATGATAATTCATAACTAAACTCAAAGGCCTGAATAGCTGCTGCACGCAGATGTTGAATAAGCCGAGGGTCACTTTTAATAAGATCTGAGTGACAAAACTCAAGCGCTTCTTCAAGTTGCGCTAAAGCTTTTTTTAATGATGATAAATCAAGGGTCATTCTATTTCCTGTTGTGTTTCCAAAATGAAGAAATCAAGAAACACTAGCATTTTTCATCACTTTTTATCCATCCTAAATTTTTCTCTTAACTCGAATGAGATAATTCGCTATCTATTATGGATAACTATTTTAAAGGATGAATTTGATGTTTTCGCTTATTGGACAAACAGCTCTTGTCACCGGTGCCACTGGCGCTATTGGTCATGCGATCGCTTGTGCCCTGCATGCACAGGGAGCAAAAATTGCAATATCCGGCACCCGCGAAGCCATGCTACAAGAATTAGCAGCTAAACTTGAAGGAACAGTCGTTCTTCCCTGTAATCTATCTGATGCCGCAGCTGTTGAGACCTTATTCTCTCGCGCTGAAGAAGCCTTAGGTAAGATTGATATTCTCGTTAATAATGCAGGTATCACGAGAGATAGTCTCGGTATGCGCCTTAAAGATGAAGACTGGCAGCAAGTAATTGATGTCAATTTAACCTCTACTTTTCGTCTTTGTCGCGCTGCAATTAAATCGATGATGAAACGTCGGAATGGGCGTATTATTAACATCAGTTCCGTTGTTGGTGTTACAGGAAACCCAGGTCAGGCAAATTATTGTGCATCAAAGGCTGGCGTTATTGGCATGTCAAAATCTCTAGCACAAGAAGTTGCAAGCCGCGGAATCACGATAAATTGTATTGCCCCTGGTTTTATCGAGTCTTCCATGACAGAAGTTTTACCAGATACTGTTAAAGAAAAAATATTATCATCAATCCCAATGGCAAGAATGGGAACACCTGATGAAATAGCTGCAGCAACAGCGTTTCTAGCCAGCCCAGAAGCCATATACATTACAGGTCAGACCTTGCATGTAAACGGCGGCATGGCGATGATTTAAGCCAGCTTTTAATTCTTTTCTTGAGTTTTTTGGAAAACCCAGGTAAGAAGATGAAAAACATAGATGAATACTAAACGAAGGATTTTAGAATGAGTGACGTTTCCGCACGTGTTAAGAAAATTGTTATTGAACATCTAGGTGTTGATGAAGCAAAAGTTGTTGATAGCGCTAGCTTTGTTGATGATCTTGGAGCAGATAGCTTGGACCAAGTTGAACTTGTTATGAAGTTCGAAGATGAGTTTGGTTGTGAAATTCCTGATGATGCAGCTGAAAAAATCACAACAATCAAAGCAGCTATTACTTTTATTGAATCACAAGCTCATTAATTTTTACCAAGCTTTATAAACTGTGAGATTTTGAATATGCGTCGGGTTGTCATTACTGGTGTCGGTGCCGTTACTCCTTTGGGGAATGGGCATGAAGTTAGCTGGAAACGTCTTATCAACAATCAATCAGGTATTAACGCCATCACTTCATTTGATGTGAGCGATTTACCTGCTAAAGTTGCTGGTCAGATTCCATTAACTACGCCAGAGACTCCTGAAGGCGAAGGTCTGTTTGATGCGGAACAATATGTTCCGTTAAAAGACCAAAGAAAAATGGACAAGTTTATTGTTTTTGCTATTGCAGCAGCTAATCAAGCTATTAAAGATTCTGGGTGGGTTGCAAATAGCGAAGAAGATCAAGAACGTACCGGTGTAATTATCGGTTCTGGTATTGGTGGACTGATGCAAATTCATGACACCACGCTTGTTTTAAAAGAACAAGGCACACGCCGCGTTAGTCCCTTTTTCATCCCCTCTTCTCTTATAAATCTTGCTTCTGGTCATGTGTCAATTCAACACGGATTTAAAGGCCCTAATCATGCTGTTGTTACAGCTTGTGCCACAGGAGCGCATGCAATAGGTGATGCAGCAAGAATGATTCAATTTGGTGATGCTGACGTTATGGTTGCCGGTGGTTCAGAGGCGGCAATTTGCCGAATTGGAATGTCTGGCTTTGCCGCAGCAAGAGCTTTATCAACTTCATTTAACGATACTCCTGAAAAAGCATCTAGGCCCTGGGACAAAGACAGAGATGGTTTTGTCATGGGAGAAGGCGCAGGAATTGTTGTAGTTGAAGAATTAGAGCACGCAAAAAAGCGTGGCGCTAAAATTTATGCAGAAATTATTGGGTATGGTCTTTCAGGAGACGCTCATCATGTAACCGCTCCTGCAGCCGATGGCGATGGTGCTTTTAGAGCCATGAGATCTGCTATAAAAAATGCAAAAATTAATGCAGAAGAAATCCAATATGTTAACGCTCACGGTACATCCACTCCACTTGGTGATGCTGTAGAAGTTGTTGCCATGAAGCGTTTATTTGGTGATCACGCTTATAAACTTGCGATCTCCTCAACAAAATCCGCAATTGGGCACTTACTCGGGGCAGGTGGTAGCGTTGAAGCTATTTTCTGTGCTCTCGCTTTAAGAGACAATGTTTTGCCTCCAACTCTTAATCTTGATAACCCATCTGAAGGATGTGATTTAGATTTCATCCCGAATCAAGCAAGAGCTCAAAAAGTAGATACAATTATCTCAAACTCATTTGGCTTTGGCGGCACAAACGCCTCTCTCATTTTCCGCAGAGTTTAAGGAGAAATTGCTTAACTGGATGGCCACGCACCTACGGTGCTCGCCATGACGGCGAAAGAATGTGTAGTTTTAGATAAAATGCAAATACTCACTGCCTTCATAACGGTCCCCTTTTCACTTTAGCTGCCCAAAAATAATTAGCCCCCTCTCCTGTCATGGCGGTACCGTAGGTGCGTGGCCATCAAGAAAAGATCTTGATGATGACGGCAATCTGGAGATATAACCTAATCTCAAAATCACATAAACAATTCACTCCATCAAAAAACATTGACAGCAGCCCTCTAGCTAATACTATTATTTTTTAGTTAAATTTTATTAAAATGAATATTAATTATGATCAAACACATCTTCTCCTTTATTCTCTCTACCATTATTCTGATAAACATAAATGCCTTTTCGATGGACCAAGAAAAACCTTTAGGTGAAGAGACAAAAACATTAAGGCAAGATCCAATCACCAAATCTTATGATGATAAGATGTATGATGATGAAGTTCCATTACTTACAAAACCTCAATTCGCAGCACTGATATTTTTTAAAATTTTTATTCAAGCGCCCATTGAAATCATTGATGGCTCAATGAAAATGGCTCCCATATTAATAAAACCGACTGTTAGTTTCTCTGTTGATTCAGCAAATAGCATACGTGAATTTATAGAAGTTGTTTACTTTCTATACAATTCAGACTCTGTATTAGAGGAATTTTATTCAATAAAAAAAGAAACTTAATTTGATTGTGGATAATACCTCATTAAGCAATCATGTTATTTTTGCTACAAGAGCTGCACACTTACATATTGAGGATAATCTTCATTCAACAAAATTATTTGCAGAATAAGTGTTGACAATAACCTAACATCCATTTTAATCATATTTAAATTAAATTTTAACTACATATATGGTGTTTGTTATGAAATATACTCTATCTCTTGCCTTTTTAGCTTTCTTCCTCATAAATGACCAAGCTTATTCAATAGATAAAGAGGGAGATGAAAATGAGAAGCATCTTAGCTGCTGCGGTATTATGTGCAGCAATTTATTAAAACCTTTGGATCTAGTCATGGACGGTTCTCAGCGCGTTTGGTTAGTAAAACAAGCAGATGAGTATATTCTTAATTCTATTGATCAATTGACAGCAGATTATTTTCTCAATCCTCTTCTATCCTTATTGGTAAAGATCCCAAATGATTCTAAAGAATCAAACGATAAGAAAACCCGGTAACTAACAACATCTATTTGTGATAATTATAAATTTCCCATAAATAATATTGTGATCTAGAGTAACTACTCAGCATTTCTTAGACTCCACAGATTTGCTGAGTGATTACGATTGAGAAACAAAACTAAACACAGAGAAGCTGTCCATGAACAACACATCCTTAAAAAATCACGTTATTTTTATTACCGGCGCCACATCTGGTTTTGGTAAAGCTTGCGCAGAGTTGCTCGCCTCCTATGGAGCAAAGTTAATTCTGACAGGAAGACGATACGAAAAACTAAAAGAGCTCCAGCAACAACTTGGTGCTGAGCAAGTTCACATCGCTGCAATGGATGTTACGCAGCAGGATGCTGTTCAAAATGTTATTAGTGATTTGCCTGAAGATTTTAAGAACGTCACAGTTCTCATCAATAATGCGGGGCTTGCCCTAGGTCTCAATCTGGCTCAAAACTGCGATCTTAATGACTGGCAACAAATGATTGATACCAACATTAAAGGAGTCTTGAACTGCACTCATGCCATTCTGCCAACAATGATTGAAAACAATAATGGATACATTATCAATATTGGCTCTATCGCCGGAAGCTATTCTTACCCTGGCGGCAATGTTTACGGAGCAACCAAAGCATTTGTAAAACAATTCTCACTGAATTTAAGGGCAGATTTATTTGGAACCCCTATTCGTATTACCAATATTGAACCTGGTCTTGCTGAAACTGAATTTTCCGTCGTGCGCTTTAAGGGTGATGCTGAAAAGGCAAAAAAGCTTTATGAAGGCACGGTTCCCATTATAGCTCAAGATATCGCTGAAACTGTTTTATGGTGCATCAGTAGACCTCCACATATCAACATTAATCGTATTGAAGTCATGCCAACGTGCCAATCCTTCTCTATGTTTGCAATTGATAGGACTCTTTCTTAAGCTTCCGCCCATCAGTTTAATCTTTGCTCTACATCTCTTCACTGAGATGGCGAGCAAAGGGAATAAAACATACAAAACAAATCGCACAATAAGCAAAAGCATTAATTAGCAGCCTACAAAAAAAATGATGGGTGGCTAGACTCTTAAGACTTGCTCATTGACATAAATAATTTATTTTAGTCTAATTTTAATTAAATATTATTATTAGATGCGATTATGATGAAATATCTCTGCTGCCTTGTTTTATTTACTATTCATTTCAATATAAATGCCCTTGCAATGGAGGATGAGCTTTTTCAGAAAACAGGCACAACATTAGTAAAATCGCTTAGTTCTAATTCTTTGAATGGAAGCGATTGGGGATTTATTGATGATGAAGAAGCTAAAAAAGACCCTATAGATTATGGAGCAATACCATACAGCCAAATTGAAGACATGGAACCTATTGATTGCATTACATTTGAATGCTGTTGCAAATCTGTGGTTATTTTTTTTGCTTACCAAGCCAACTTATTGTGGAACGTCATTCCACCTACATACGATTGGGTAGACCTATATAAAAGATTCCTTTGTAAAAGGATTGATTATAAAAATGAAGATGACGATAGTTAACCAACTTAGTAATCAACATCTTAAATTTTTATTGGTATACTTCTCACATGTTAGAAAAATCATCTCTTGCAGAGCAACGCCTTAGGGATTGTCTAAAGATCAATTACGACATTGAAGTTACCACGCTTACATTCCTTCCTCTGGGTGCAGATATGCATGCCTCAGTCTATAAAGCGCAAGCACATAACCAATCATCTTATTTTATAAAGTTAAAACATGGACACCACCATGATATCAGCGCTCGCATAATTACACTGTTACATAATGAAGGAATTCAACTAATTATTCCCATCGTTAAAACAATCCACGGTCAATCGACTCAGTGTATTGATGATTTTAGCCTGACTGTATCTCCCTTTATCGATGGTCACGATGGATTTAGCCGTGACCTAACCAACGATCAATGGTATACGCTCGGCAAAGTGATGCGTCAAATTCATGAAATTAATGTGCCAGTCGCAATCCAAGAAAAGATCCGTCGAGAATCTTATTCATCCAAATGGCGACAGGCCGTGCGACAACTCTATCCACTGATTGAATCGGAACCGAGTGGTGACATAATTGCCGTTAACTTGCTGACTTTTATGAAAAAACATATGACCTCTATTCATCGGCTAGTAGACCGAGCTGAGCAGTTGGCCCAAATGGCCCAAAGCCAATCATCTCACTTCGTTCTGTGCCATTCTGATCTTCATGGTGGCAACGTATTAGTAGATAAAAATGATACCATCTATATAGTAGATTGGGATGACCCTATCCTCGCGCCTAAGGAGCGTGACCTCATGTTTATTGGCGGAGGTGTTGCTAATCTTTGGAATAAACCACATGAGAAAGAGTTGTTTTATAAAGGCTATGGGAAGACCGAAGTTAATATGACGCTTTTGGCATATTACCGACATGAACGAATCGTAGAAGATATAGCAATATATGGCCAACAGCTACTTCAAACAACAACAGGGGGGCAAGATCGAATAAACTGGTATGAGCAATTCACAGCCCAGTTTGATCCTCAAGGCGTAGTAGAAATAGCATTTAACACAGATGAGACCTTTGACAATATAATGTTTGTTTGAAAGACTATATTAAAACAGAGATAAACGGATAAGATTTGAAAAACTGACGGGTGGCAAGAGTTTTTATTGACAAATATTTTATTTATCCTAATAATAAAAAGTATGAATAGAAAATTAATCACAATTCTCTCCACCACAAAATCTACCGCTTAGGCGGTCACATATTCTCACACCCTTTTTATATCATTTTTCAATACTTTTTCTGAGAGAATTATTATGCTGAAAAGTCTTCCCGTTCAGTTAGTTTTGTGTTTAATTGTGGCGTTTGTTGTTGGTGATTACTTCAACATAGAACTTATTCGCTGGGCGTTCACGATCAGTTGCTTACTTAAAGAAATTTTAATGACAGTTCTTCCTGTTGTTATCTTCAGCTACATATTTGCTGCTATGCTTTCTTTCGAGAAAAAAGCTCCTCTTTTGATTGTCTGTATTCTCTCTATGGTTGTCTTATCAAATGGAACTGCAGCTTTACTCTCTTACAGCGCAGGATTGTTGGCATTACCTTATTTGATCACAGCAGACTCTGCACACCTAAGCAATATGGCTGTTGATGTAATTACACCTATTTTTAACATCAGCATCCCCAAGCTAATTGCTCCGGATAAAACATTGATTCTTGGAATTACTGCCGGTCTTATCTTTAGTTTCTTAAATAAACCACAGATCAACAAGTTCGCACTTAAATTTAGAGAGAACGTTACAGTAGTTTTACAAAAGTGGTTCATCCCCTTTTTGCCACTTTATGTTTTTGGCTTCGTTCTTAAAATGCACCATGAGGGTGTTTTAACAATGCTGTTCAAAAATTACGGGCAAGTCTTTCTCCTTGGTTGCCTTCTGATCATTCTCTATCTGTCTGCCTTATACTTTATTGCCAGCAACTTTAATTATAAAAAGTTTTTAGCCTATCTCAAAGAAATGATGCCAGCTGGCCTTACTGGCTTTAGTACAATGTCAAGCGCAGCCACAATGCCTTTCACTCTTAACGCAACTGAGAAAAACTTAGAAGACAGAGAGTATGCTGACCTTGTTATACCCTCAACGGTTAACATCCACCTGATTGGTGATTCTTTAATGATTCCCCTAACAGCACTTTCCATCCTTCTCTTATCTGGACATGCTTTGCCAAGCTTAGAACATTACCTGATATTTGTTGGCTACTACTGCCTTGCAAAATTCTCTTGCGCTGCTATCCCAGGCGGAGGCGTCATTGTTATTATCCCGGTTGTGCAATCACATTTAGGATTAAGCGCAGAAATGTCGAGCCTTTTAGCAACACTCTATATTTTACAAGACCCAATTTTCACAATGAGCAATGTAATGGGTAATGGAGTTTTTGCTATTCTTTCTCAAAAGATTTGCCGGTCTATAGGTGTTTTGAAACCAAAGGCCACTTAAGATGTTACAAAGGAAATTTATTATGCTGAAAAGTCTTCCTGTTCAGTTAGTTTTATGTTTAATTCTTGCACTCATTGGCGGAGATTATTTCAACATAGAGGTAATTCGCTGGGCTTTTACCATCAGCTGTTTCCTTAAAGAAATCTTGATGGCTATACTTCCTGTTGTTATTTTTAGCTATTTATTTGCAGCTTTGCTGTCTTTTGAAAAACGAGCTCCTGTCTTAATCGCTTCGATCCTAGCGATGGTTATTATCTCAAATGGACTAGCCGTTTTAACATCTTATGTAGTTGGAATCACAGTCCTACCTTATGTCATATCTGCTCATTCAGTTGGTCTAAGTGTCAGTCTTGATACAATAACACCTGTATTTAATATTTATTTTCCAACCTTCATCACCCCTGACAAGGCAATGCTTAGCGGCATATTATTGGGCATTTTCTTTAGCTTTGTTAAGGTAGAAGGCGTTGGCAAATTCGCTCTTAATCTTCGCGATAAAGTCACATTAGCCTTACACAAGTGCTTTGTACCCCTTATCCCTGTTTATGTTTTTGGTTTTGTAATTAAGATGCATCACGAGGGATCGTTAAGCCTTTTGTTGAAGAATTATGGTCAAGTTTTTGCCCTTGGGTGCGCTCTTATTGTTGTCTATATTGCATTGCTTTATTTTATTGCCAGCCAATTCAAATACAGAGTCTTTTTAGGCTACGTCAAAGAAATGCTACCCGCTGGCGTTACTGGCTTTAGTACGATGTCAAGCGCTGCCACGATTCCCCTCACCCTTGATGCTACCGAGGTTAACTTAGGAAACCGCGAGTATGCCGACTTAGTTGTCCCGACAACCGTAAACATTCACATGCTAGGGGACGATCTTGTAATCCCGTTCATTGCACTGGCTATTCTTTTGATGACGGGCCATCCTCTACCGGATCTTTCAACCTATCTAATTTTTACTGGTTATTTTTGTATGACTAAATTCTCTGCCGCCGCAGTTCCAGGTGGGGGTATGATTGTGATTCTGCCTGTTGTACAGAATTATCTGGGATTAAGTCCTGAAATGGCAACCTTACTAGCCACCATCTATATCCTTCAAGATTCCATCTTCACAGCCAGTAATGTCATGGGCAATGGTGCCTTCGCGATCATATCTCAGAAAATATGCCGAGCAATCGGTGTGCTGAAGTTATAAAGCAGCTCACCTACTACATTAAATTATCTCGTGATACCAGCTTTCTCTAACGCTAAAGATGCTAAGAAAGCTGAACGATTCATATGTAACTTATGAGCGCCTTCATCAATAAAATTTAGAATTTCTTCTGGAAAGCAGACATTAACACGCACAACCTTTGATGAAGGAACATTTACCAGAAAAGCAAGAGCATCTTTATTATCAGGATCTTGCATGATTGATTCTAAAGAGCTCGCCTCGGGGATCGCTTCTTTCATATCACGCATCATTCCTATATGTCCTTTTAAAGCTTCTCTTGCTAAGGATTTTGCTTCATCCAATGTTTTTCCAGCCGTGATACAGCCTGGAAAATCAGGAAAGCTAACGCCATAATCAGAAGAAGAGGTTTTGTGCATTAACGCGATATAGTTCATCATCATTCTCCTATTTTGGTAATGCCCGATTGTTTGGCAATACTCTTTAACGTTCCTTTAGGGAACTCTCGCTTTGGATGTGGCACGGTAACAATCCCTTTTTTAGAAATATGCATGAAATGCCAGTGGCTACCAGTAGTTCTTTTGTGAACCCAGCCTTCTTGTTGCAACAATCGAATAATCGTTTTACTATCCATTATAGTGTGTAATTATACACAACATTCAAGCTGAGATCAATAAATTACTACAGTATTATTCGCCCCCTAAATACAATCTCGGCAGGACCAGTCATGCAAAGCCCCCCAGTCGCATCCAATTCAATGAACAACTCACCGCCAGGCTGTACAACACAGACATTATTATCCGTTAATCCAGTCACAGAGCCAGCAACCGCAGCAGCACAAGCACCACTGCCGCACGCTAAGGTTAGGCCCACGCCCCTCTCCCACACTTGCAAATTCACTTTAGATCTTGAAACAACATCTGCAAATCCAACGTTCACGCGATTTGGGAACAAGGGATGATGTTCCAACTCTTCTCCCATATGCTGAACAGACAGAATATCATCCACAAAAAACACCAAATGTGGATTACCAACCGAAACAGATACAGCAAATAAACAATCTATATTCGGAAATTGCGAAGGACCTAAAACCTCCCAAGTTGGTTTTTGCAGAGTAATTGTTATTTCACCATTGTTAGCTCTTTTGGCAAATAAATCACCGCCCAATGTTGACAGTGTTATGCTTTCAGCATTTCGTTGATCCATTAAATACTTTGCAACACATCGGCTCCCGTTGCCACATGCCTCAGCCTCTGACCCATCTGCATTAAAGAATCGAACTTTTTCTTCCATAATAAAAATGACTTGATCGCAACCAATGCCATAATGACGATCCGCCAGCTTTTTACTAAGCTCTGGAAGAGGTTGACTCAGGTTAATTGCATCAATAATAACAAAATCATTGCCTAAGGCTTGTGCTTTAATAAAATCCAAAAGATCACTCCAAATTCGCAATAGCAGTAGAAATGCGCGCACATGCTTCTGTTAAGTTTTCCAAAGATGTTGCATAGGAGATGCGAAAATAAGGTGATAACCCAAAAGCATCACCGCTAACAACCGCAACTCCAACCTGCTCAATAAGATAATCACAGAACTGATTATCTGTTTCAATCATCGTCCCTTGCTTGGTTTTTTTACCCATAAGCTTTTCACAATTCACATAAATGTAAAAAGCACCTTCTGGAACAACAGAACTAATCCCTGGAATTGCACTCAAAGCTTGCAGGGTAACATCACGTCTTGTCTTGAAAATCTCTCGCCATTCTTTTTGAAAATCATGCGGACCATTCAACGCCGCCACAGCCGCAGCTTGTGAGATCGAGCACGCGTTTGATGTGGATTGAGATTGCAGCATCGTCATCGCGCTAATCAGCTCTTTTGGACCTGCTCCATAACCAATCCGCCAACCCGTCATAGAATAAGATTTAGAAACCCCATTTATGATTAAAGTTCGTTTTAGCAAGCATTCTGAAAGAGAGGCCATCGTTATAAAATGCGTGTCACCATAGATCAAATGCTCATAAATATCGTCACTCAGCAAATACACATGTGGGTTTTCTTCTAAAACCTGCACGAGCTCCATTAGCTCTGCCGCACCGTAAACACTGCCAGTTGGGTTAGAGGGGGAGTTTAAAATCAGCCATTTTGTTCGCGGCGTAATAGCCTTTCGAAGTTCATCTGCAGTTACTTTAAAATGAGAGCTTTCAGAGCATGAAATTATTTTAGGAGTTCCGCCACAAAGAGAGACAATTTCAGGATACGAAACCCAATAAGGTGCCGGGATGATAACTTCATCATCTTTTTCTATTGTTGCAAAAAGTGCATTAAAAAGGACCTGCTTTCCGCCCGTCCCTACCATAATTTGATCAAGATCATAGGAGAGATTATTATCTCTTAGAAATTTATTTTGGATAGCTTGTTTTAAAGCAGGAGTCCCATCAACGGCCGTATACTTTGTCATCCCCAGGTTCATCGCATCAGTCGCCGCTTCGTTTATCCAGATAGGTGTATTAAAATCAGGCTCACCAACCCCAAGGTTAATAATATCCCTGCCCAATGCCTTTAATTCCCCTGCTTTTTTAATGAGCGCAAAAGTTGGAGACGGCTGTATTCTGTTCAAACGACTTGCTAAAAATGCCATACATGTTCCTTGTTATCTTTAAAGGACACTATAGCAGAAAATGTTTGATTTTCTACTAATTTACCCTACATTATAACCAGCAAGTCGTTTGGATCATTTTTAGAAAGCGAAAAAACCTATGTTTGACCTTCAAAAATTTAAACCAATTCACCTTATTCTATTTGGACTAACAGTCAGCATTGGGCCAAGCATTGGTGGATATTGCGTTGGCAAAGCCATTGAACGCTTTAAATCTAGCGACAAATCCGTAACTGTTAAAGGAATGGCGGAACGCACTGTTGATTCTGATTCAATAGTTATTAACATCGACCTGTCAGAGCAAACAAACGATATCAGTGAACAAACTCATAAAGTTCAAGCTGATATAAAAACATTGAAAGACACCCTGATTAGCTGTGGCTTTAAAGGGGATGACATTAAAGAAAATACTGTTCATATAATTGAAAACTCACCTCCACGTAAAGACGAATTACCTGAATTACACAAAAAATATACATACCAACTCTCGCTTCACGTACATGCAGATGATGAACAACGTACTGATAAATTTCGCCAAGAGTTATCGAAACTTCAATCAGAAGGAAAGTTACTCTCGGCTCATCCTAGGTTTGCTTATACATTTACAAAACTTGATGAAATCCGTGCTCCTATGTTGGCAGAGGCAACCAAAAGCGCAAGAACTGTCGCCGATCAATTTGCAAAAGATTCTGAAACAAGAGTTGGTGGAATTTTAAGAGCGCAACAAGGTGCATTTACTTTAACTGCAGCAAGCTCGTCTTCGAATTCAGAATACGAATACTCCAACGACACGAATTCCTATCAAAAACGCGTACGAGTCGTGACTAATATTACGTTTGGCTTGGAGTAGCTTCACACTTAATATTTGCCAATTGCACGCCTAAATCTTTCTTTTATATCACTTATAGGATGATTGTATTTTGATGAATGGTTGTAAATTCTCTCCAAAACCCCAAAGAAACTCTCGTGATACTTACGATCATCTAAAGTAGAAAATGCATAATGGTTAGGCTGTGTTTGCCTTATTTTTAGTACTTCAGGAAAGAAATGCTTTGAATAATGATAAGATGTAGACCACCGATGATCATCAATAATCATTGGGATAATTCCTGCGTCTCCTCTTTCAAATTGACGAATTCTAACTGCGTCCATTTCACTAGAAATAACACCAATATCTGCCCTTTTTAGCTTTCTGCTATCGTAACGTTCCTTAAACTTTCTAGAACCAACGACAAGCACTTTATCAGCATCCAGAACTGCTAATCTATTAGCCCCCCCCTTCATCACGAAGCACATGCTCAAAAAGCCCAGAACTCACTAAATCACCATATAACTGTTCAGTGTGCTCTCTATCTGCCATCTCAAGATCATAGGCAAGATAAAGTGTTGAAACTTTATTCTCACTACTTGAATTAACCCATTCTCTAACTTTTCCAAGACTCTCCGCGAAAGGATCAACTTTAATTTCTTTTTTAACCTCAGCAACAGGCTTAGTTGACGCTGTAATTACTTGCGTTTCATCTCTCTTAGAAGAAGACCAACCATTAAAAATACTAGCAGCACTACCAATAAGAGAATTTCCAATACTGCCTATGTTCCAACCTTCTTCAACATCATCATCTGCGGCACCATAGTGCATGCCACCGTAACTATTGCCAACAGATCCCATTGTAGAACCGATATTTAGTTTACATGACTCGAAACTCTCCCTTATATAAGAATAATTATCCACAGATCGTTCCAATTTTCTAATTTTCTTTTGTATTTCCTCAAGTCGCAGTCTTGCTGATCTAGTCGGTGCACTATCTAGTTCTTCCAGCTCTTTCTTCAATGTTTCTAATTCCTCGCGCTCTATTCTCTTTTTACCCTCTCGTTCCTCGAATCTTATCCGTTCTTTTTCTTCTTCTTTCCTCATTTTTTCGACTTGTCTGCGTTCCACCTCTTCAACACCTAACTCACGAATCTCAGATAGTTGTGATCTAAGATCGTCAAACCATCTTCTTTCAAAGCTAGTAACACTACTTTCTAAAGATCCAAAATCTTTTTCCCACTTTTCTAGGTTCTGGAGTAATACCTTAATGTTACTATCAATCTGGCTTAGTTCTCGATCTAACCTTAAGATTCTTAAACTACTAACGAGTGCTGGAGTGGTAACACCTTTTATTGTTTTTTGTGCTGCTTTTGCTTCACTGATTTCTTCACAAATATCAGTCCATTTATTTTTAACTCTTTCAAATTCTCTTTGTATCTGTGTCGTTTTAACCGGCAAAGCGTCATACTCACTGCGTATTCTGTCCCATGTTCTTTGCACCTCCTCCATTTTTTTAGAAGCTTTTGCTATCTTTTCTAATACTCCTGGTTTTTTCTCATGCATTTCCTTTATTTTAAGAAACAGAAAATGTTTTCTCGATGTTTCTTCTACCGGATCAAGATTATTACCATGCATATCAACATGTAATGAAGGTCGATCTTTTATAACATCAAAGATACCATGCTTATGCTGATCTTCAGGACCAGAGAATAGCTCATTATCAGACAGATCAAGAGTTTTTAACTTCTTAGCTCTTTCAATAAAATTAGAAAGACGCGTAAATTTTATATCTTCACGATGCCCTCTAAGAACTGTACCGAGACGATTATTAGAAAACATAAAATCACCAAGTTCTGGCGCATCAGGAAATGAAGCTAAAAGCACACTGACTGTTTCATAATCTAATTTTTCATGAAATAAAATCCGCGTACTTTTTAAAGATCGCGCTAAATCAAAAGAGAGAATAAATGAATCGCGCAAACTCACCTCTGTCGAGAACCGAGTTAGAGCAAGATTTTTCAAAGCTGAATTAATAATAACATCCAGCAAAGCCTTCGCTTCCCCCTCTAAAGTCAAATGCAGTTGATCAATCTCAAGTTCACCAATGGGCCTCCTAACTTCACTAGAATCATCTCCGCCCAAAGCTTCCAATAATCGCAGCCCAGCTTGAGCGTGCTTTAATGACGTCGCCATTTCTTCGCCATAATATTTAAAACGGAAACTCTTAAATCCTTTATGAGGAGGCAGTGCGTTCACAGCATCCGCCAATGCCCTTAAGTAGCTAGCCGTTGGTGAGACAGAACGTAAATCCACATTATCAAGAACATTCCAGTTAATCATTGGAATTTGCAAATCCGGACGAATTGTTACCATGTCTCTTCTGGAAAAAAGTTCCATCATAGCAAAAGGAAGCCTGCGTTTTAAGGCATACAACTGCATCTCAGCTAAATCAGAGTATTCAGTTAAGTCGCCTGTAAACAGCCTAAATTCAGCTGGTAATCTTAGAAGATTTTCTCTTGGCCTGCCTGTTTCATCAAGAAAATTCAGCTGATAAAGTGCCGCTAAAAATGCTTTCGCATCTTCTGATAAGCTAATTTTTTCAGATACATCTGGTTGTCGTATAATTTCACTAAGCACTTGCAACGCTGTTACCGGAGAAAATGTTGCTTTGGTCGATTCAGCTTCTATCCAACGCATCCCTTCTCCCAAAGGCCAGATGGGCTTAACGTGAGAGCGTTGCTCAACTCTAGGATCAACAGAAACTGTTGTCCGAGTGAGCAATGTGATGGGATTAGCCCCTTTCAAAAACGGATACTTAGCCTGAGCATTTGCCAATATTCTATTAAGAACCTCACTTTGCAGAGCAGTCGGTCCATTTAAATCATCCAAATGCGCTTGAACTTCCCGAGACAAAAAGGTCTTTCTTGCTTGGTCATAGGTTAACTCAGCCCCCCCTTGCAGCGATAATTCTTCTTCAGGAATATAAATTGCAGCAACTGCAGAGGAGTAAAAAGAAACCATCCCCCCCGGGCTTCCCTTTAGGCCAAAATAACTACGATCCTCTGGAGTATTCGCACAACCTGAAACATCAAAGAGACCAATCGAGCGCAGATAAACCTTCGTCGCAAGATTACCTTGCACAGGGTAAGCACCACGAGAGGCGGCTACAATGTTTAAATAAGGATTTTCATGCCAAGCCGCACCAATTAAATAATCCGCAAAGAATTCTTGCGTCCCCTTCCCATGCGAAGAATAGTGCAATCTATAGCCCTTATCAGCAACAGACTCTGCGTTTTCTACAGTGCACCCCAAATGAACTTTGACGTTATTTTGTATTAATAAACGTTCTAAAATTACGCCCAAAGCAAACGGCTGGAATCCTCTCTCTCTTGTACTCACACCGCCAGCAAAGTGCGAACGTAATCTCTCATCTACAATGTCTTCAGGTGATGCTAAAAACTCAACAAAATCCTCTGGTCTGCCAAATAACTGACGTGCTGCCTCCTCCTCGCCAAGAGAACTTGCAAACTGAGCAAAAATTGTTCTGTAGAGGTCTAATAGATGCGCATAATGCTGATGCACCTGATCAAGAGATAGTTGTTTATCAGGATCAGCAGTTGTCGTGCTTTCCTTGGCAACGAGAAAATCATTACGTCGGCGACCCGTTAAAATGGCCTCTGTTGGAAACATCTGTTGATAAAGAAAAGAAGAAAATAGGCATTGCTCTGCCGTATTTCTATCAGTTGGATACTCGCCGCCATAATGACGCCTAGCACAAAGAGTGCTTGCCCCGTTCATTAAATTTAAATTTCGCTCGAAGAGATGCACATTACAAATAGGCACACCATCTTTGTCCTTCAGGCCACTTAAAAATATACTGGTCAAAACACCCGTATATCCACCGCCCGTAACTGCAATAGAAATCCTACTGTCTTCATCCGCACAATAAGCAGACCTAAAGATTGAAAAAATAACAACAAAACAAGTAAGACGATGCAACATCTCTAGCTCCGAACTTTATCTAATTTCTGGGCTCAAGCTCCGCCAAAAACAGAGAAAATTCCAGTTGAAAAAACGTGCGAATTTCAACTAGTTTTTAAACTAGTTATCAGAAATGCACAAAAGCCGTCACCACTATATTGAGTTGGAAGAGAAAATTCTTACTTCTTTCTGAATTTAAATTCTAATTTTATATCACGAACAGGACTGTCCAAAGCATCATCGTAAATTTTTTCTAACACGTCAAAAAAACTTTCATAATAAGTGTCAGTGTTGAATTTCATTCTTTTTTCAGCTGGTTTCATCGTAGCAGAAAAAAAATCTTTAGAATAATAAGAGGAATAAGCCTGATTACTGAAATAAATTGGAATAATTCCACTATCTCCCTTTTCAAGAAAACGGAGTCTAATCGCATCCATTTCATAATTAACAACTCCAACCTCTGAACTCTTTATCTTTCGATTGTCATAATGTTCTTTAAATGCTTTAGAACCAATAACGAGCACTCTATCAGCTTGTCCAATCCTCGCTAAAGCTTTGGGTCTATTGCCAGCATTCCTCTCATCACGAAATATATTATCAAAGAGCCCTCTGTACGCTAAATCATCATATAAACGATCAACATTGCCCCTTTCTTCCATCTCAGGCTCATAGGCAACATAAATGCTTGAAACTCTCTGTCTGCTTGAAGACGACCATTGTTGAATCTTTCTCAGACTTTCTGAAAATAAATATCTATTAAAGCCTGCAGGATCAATTCCTTGCATTGCGCTGCCAGAATAATGAGCCAAAGACCCACCAAGTGAATGGCCTGTAAGTCCGGCCGTGAATTTTCCAATAGTATCAATCACTCCAGAAATTATTCCAGAAACCCCTTCGTCTCTCATCCTTCTTTCAAATTCTCGGTATATTTCTTCGTCTCTAGCATTTGCCTTTTCTAATTGGAAGCGTACATGCTCATACATTCTTTGCATAACAGGTCTTATAGTTTCACCTCTAGAAAAACGGGTCTCGGACATTTCTTTTTCAACATTACTAAGTAAATCATATTGAAACTCTTGTCTTCTCTCTCTTAATCTTTTAAAAACCGTTCCTATTTCGGCACGATTATAACGTAAGTTTTCCACACCATATCGGCTTAAAACTTCTCTTAATCTATGTTGTCTAGAATCATTAACAAATCCCCGAAGAATGAAATCATATAAAATTTCTTGATCTGACATAAAATCTCTTAATTTTTCAGCGTAAGAATTATACGTCTCTTGTATCTTGCTATGTGTCTGTTCTATGTTCTCCATTGCTGAATAGCGCATGCTTTCAAAACTTTTTGACAGCATTTGTGATGTTTCGTAAGCGTCCGAATCTCTCCAATCTCCTCTTGAAAATCGATCCACATCACGCTCCAACGATTGACTCTCATCTTCTAAGCTTCTTAAATCTTGATGCAAAGCTTTTATCGCATTACCCATTTCACTCAATTGTCGCCTTGATACTGGCGTTGTTAGGTTCCTCACAAATCCGTTCGCATCCATACGAAGAACCCTTTCTTGATTTAGCGTTGATCGTTCTAATTTTGTAATTAAAAACGCACGCACATCATCAAAGCTTCTTCCTCTTTCTGAGCGATCAAAATCTCTTCTATCATTGAAATAATAGCTTCCTCTTCTCCCTTCTATTATCTCAGAGATACGAGTGTGCATATCATGCATCTTTTCTAACAGCCTTTGTTTCTTGTCCTTTAATTCTTTTATGTCGACTAACAGAAAATATTTCTGAGAGGTTTCATCCTCATAATTTAGTCCATTGCCACGCATATCAACGTTTAAGGCACGACGGTATCTTATAGCGTCAAGCATATCATGCTTATATGGATCTTCTGGGTTTTCGAACAACCCATTCTCAGATAAATCTAGAAACTGTAATTTTTCAGAGGTTTTAATGAACCCAAGAAGACGTGCGAATTTCCTGCTTTTGTCGTGCCCACTCAGAACCTCGCCAAGATGATTTTTAGAGAATATAAACTCATTCAAATCCGGCACTACCTGAAAAGAATTAAAAAGATCGATAAGCGTTTGATAGTTTAATCTATCATCAAATAAAATTCGTGTACTTTGCAAAGAACTCGCTAAATCAATGGTATAAGTAAATGATTGCAAACTCACGCTTGTTGAAAATTGTGTTAGTATTAATTTTTTCAACCCTGAATTAACAATAATATCAAGCAAAGCCTTCGCCTCATCCTCTAGAGTCAAATGCAATTGGTCAATCTCAAGCTCATCTATAGGTCTTCTGACATCTGGATCATTGCCACCCAATGCTCTCAATAATTTTAATCCAGCTTGAATATGATCTGGTGATAATGTCCCTCCTTCTCCATAATATTTAAAGCGGAAACTCTTAAATCCCTTATGAGATGGCAAGGCATTCACAGCATCGGCCAATGCCTTTAAAGAACCAATCGTTGGAGAAATGGAACGCAAATCTACATCATCAAGCACATTCCAATTAATCGTGAGAATTTGTAAATCTGGACGAATCGTTACCATGTCTCTTCTTGAAAAAGGTTCCATCATGGCAAAAGGGAGTCTGCGTTTTAAGGCATAAAGTTGCATTTCAGCTAAATCAAGGTCGTTCGTTAAATCACCTTCAAACAACATAAATTCAGCTGGTAATCTGAGAAGATTTTCTCTAGGTCTGCCTGCCCCATCAAGAAAATTCAACTGATAGAGTGCCGCTAAAAATGCTTCCGCATCTTCTGATAGACTAATTTTTCCACGTACATCTGGCTGTCGTATAATTTCACCAAGCACTTGCAATGCTGTTACCGGAGCAAATGTTGCTTTAGTTGACTCAGCCTCTATCCAACGCATCTCTTCTCCCAAAGGCCAGATGGGTTTAACGTGTGAACGTTGCTCAACTCTGGGGTCCACAGAAACTGTCGTTCGAGTAAGCAGTGTGATAGGGCTAGCCCCTTTTAAAAAAGGATATTTAGCCGTTGCATTTCCTAGAATCTGATTAAGAACCCTACTTGCCTGAGGCCCATTTAATTTTTCCAAATGTTGTTGAGCTACTCTGGGCAGAAAAGTACTTCTCGCTTGGTCATAGCTTAATTCAAATGAGCCTTGAAGAGAGCATCCTTCTTCAGGAATATAAATCGCAGCAACAGAAGAGGTATAAAAAGAAACCATCCCTCCTGCACTTCCTTTTAAACCGAAATAGCTACGGTCATCTGGAATATTTGTGCAGTTTGAGATATCAAAAAGTCCAATCGAACGCAGATAAACTTTTGTCGCAAGATTACCTTGTACAGCAACATCACGAGAGGCCGCTATAATATTTAAGTAAGGATTCTCATGCCAAGCAGCACCTATCACATAGTCTGCGAAGAATTCTTGCTTCCCCTTCCCTTGGGAAGAATAATGTAGCCTATACCCCGTACCAGCAACAGACTCTGCATTTTCTACAGTACATCCCAAGTGAACTCTAACAGTATTTTGTGCTAATAACCGCTCTAGAATTACCCCCAAAGCAAATGGCTGAAATCCTCTTTCTCCTGTGCTAACACCACCCGCAAAATGCGCACGCAGTCTCTCGTCGCCAATATCTCCAGATGATCTTAAAAACTCAACAAAATCGTCTGGTTTACCGAACAATCGGCGTGCAGCTTCTTCATCACCCAGAGAACCAGAAAATTGTCCAAAAATTGTTCTATAGAGATCTTGTAGATGCGCATAATGCTGATGCACCTGATCAAGAGACAGTTGTTTATTTGGATCAGCAGTTGTCGTACTTTCATTGGCAACGAGAAAATCATTACGGCGACGCCCCGTTAAAATGGTTTCTGTTGGAAACATTTGCTGATAAAGAAGAGAGGAAAATAGACATTGCTCTGCTGTGTTCCTATCAGTTGGATACTCACCACCATAGTGACGCCTGGCGCAAAGCGTACTTGCTCCGTTCATTAAATTTAAATTTCGCTCAAAAATATGCACGTCAAATAGTTGGTCACCATTTCTGTCTCGAAGGCCTCCTAGCAATATACCAGTCAAAACGCCCGTATATCCTCCACCGGGAATTGCAACAGAAATTCTAGCGTCTTCATCAGCACAATAAGCAGATCTGATTATTGAAAAAATAACAACAAAACAAGTAAGACGACGCAACATCTCATAACTCCGCATTTCATCTGATTTCTGGACTCAAGGTCTGTCAAAAACAGATAAAAAACCAGTTGAAAAAACGTGCGAATTTCAACTAGATTTTAAACTAGTTAAATGAATTTCTTTTTTAATGTGTACTGCTTCGTCTCTTTATCATATCCATCATCAATAAAAATGACTTTGTATCCCATAGACTCATAAAAAGGGGTGGATTCCCACCATTCCATCGTCGATACTTTTACAAAAGTTGCGCCTTGGCTTTGGCCCCACTCTTCAATTTTTTTGACAAGCTCTCTGCCATAACCAGCACGACGATAACCTTTCTCAATCCATAACATATCAATGACCAAGCTTCCATAGAGAGTATATCCGGTAACACTTCCGACCCACGCATTACGTTCATCAACAATAGAAAAGCACTTCTCTTGAACCCCAGAAACCCCTCTAAGTTGGCCTGATTCAGCAGCAAGAGCATTCGAAACTCGACGTTGTATTCTCGGTAATGTTTCAGTTGTATAAACGACACTAAAAACCACTTATAACCTCCTTATTAATAGTCAAACTTCTCTATACCATTGTTGTTGCAGTCATTCTATGGCACCCTTAATTAGATAAAATTTAAAATTAATATGAAATAAATGTCTTTTAACATCACATCCATTAGCGCAATTGGACTAATCATCTATCTATTCTGGATGCTTTTTAAGGCTGAAGAGATATGATGGAAGGACTATTGACATCACTATACATTCAATTTTGTATTGTGCTTATCTGCATTATCCTGATTGCACCTATTCTAGGAAAATACATTTCTCATGTCATGCAACGAAAGCACACTTTTCTTGATCGATTTTTGAACCCAATTGCCTCATTTACTTACAAAAAAATTGGCATTAATCCACATCAAGATCAAGACTGGAAAACTTATCTCACCGCTCTACTTTCTTTGAATTTAGCAGGAATCGTTTTTCTCACTTTTCTTCAAAAAGCTCAGACTTACCTTCCCTACAACCCTCAACAATTACAAAGCGTCTCTTGGCTTCAGTCATTTAACACTGCCATCAGCTTTACAACAAATACCGATTGGCAAAGCTACACGCCAGAAAGCACGCTTAGCCCTTTTATTCAAATGATTGGTCTTACTGTCCAAAATTTTCTAAGTGCCATGAGTGGACTTGCGGTTGCTTTTGTTTTCATGCGCTCATTTAAGTCTCAAAAAGAAATAACCAGAGAAACACCATTGGGGAATTTTTGGGTTGACTGCGTCAGAAGCCTTTTGTGGATTTTATTACCACTTTGCCTCGTCTTAGGCATTATATATATCAGCCTTGGGGTGCCCCAAAACTTTAGCAACTTCATACACGCCACAACCCTTGAAGGACAACAGATTTTAATTCCTCAAGGTCCAATTGCCAGCCAGGAAGTCATTAAAATTCTTGGCAGCAATGGTGGTGGATACTTCAACGCAAATTCTGCACATCCTTATGAAAACCCTTCCTTTATCAGCAATATAATACAGATGATTACAATGCTAATAATTGCAGCTAGTTTACCCTTTGCCTTTAGCCATAAGATCGGCAGCAAACACCAGGGTCGTATTTTATTTATCGCAATGGCTATTCTCTTAACCATGAGTATTTTAATAGCATCCTCCAGTCTGAACAGCATGAGCTTAGAGGGCGTGGAGACGCGTTTTGGCAAACCTTCCACACTTCTTTACAGCATTTTGACAACTGCAAGCGGCTGTGGTGCAACCAATGGTGCCCTAGCAAGCTTACCTCCCCTATCAGCCTTCTCTCTATTCTTCAATATGCTAATCGCAGGCATTGGGTTTGGCGGAGTTGGCAGCGGTTTTTATAATTTAATTCTTTATGTAATTCTGGCCGTCTTTTTAGCTGGCCTTATGGTTGGTCGAACTCCTGAATATTTGGGAAAAAAAATTGAATCTTTTGAAATCAAGATGGTCGTCATCGCCATACTCATTCCTCCTTTATGTATACTTGGTTTAACGGCCCTTGCCTGCTCCATTTTTGAGGCAACATCTCTACCTCATAGCTTTTCAGAAATCCTGTACACTTTCACCTCATCAACCACCAACAATGGTAGCAGTTTTGCTAGCATTCAAGCAGATCACCCTTTCTATCAATGGGCAACCGCTATCAGTATGTTAGTTGGTCGTTATGGCGTTATGTTTGCCTGCTTAGCAATTGCTGGATCTTTCTCACAAAAAATAAAAATCCCCAAGTCAAGTGGTGCCTTTCCTACTAAGGGCGCACTTTTTTGCGGCCTCTTGATCGCTGTTATTATCATCACCAATGGCCTGATTTATTTCCCTGCATTATCACTTGGTTCTATCGCAGAGTATTTACAGCCATGATCAAACATAAACATTCTCAACGAAACGTCTCTTACTTCAGCTATGAAACGCTACACTTTGCGAGTGAAGCCCTAATTCTCGCCTTCAAAAAGCTCAACCCCTTCATCCTCTGGCGCAATCCCATTATCTTTGTTGTCTTTATTGGAGCCATCCTAACAAGCCTTGAATATATTAAGGCTCTCCATCCTTTAACTGATGCATTGCATCAACAGTTTTGTTTTTCAATCTCGATGTGGCTCTGGCTTACAGTTTTTTTTGCCACGTTAGCAGAGGCCATCGCGGAAGGCAGAGGTAAAGCACAAGCAAAATACTTACGCAACATCAAAGGAGAAACATTCGCTAAAAGGCTTATTGATGGAAAAATTGAATTAATCTGTGCCACTGCTCTTTGTTTAGGTGATATTATTATTGCAGAAGCAGGAGATACAATCGCAAGCGACGGTGAAGTCATCGAAGGAATTGCCTCTATTGATGAATCTGCCATCACAGGAGAATCCGCCCCAGTAATTAGGGAAAGTGGTGGAGACAGATCCTCTGTCACTGGTGGTACTCAGGTTCTTTCAGATAAAATTATTATTAGAATAACTGCAATTCCTGGACAAACTGCATTAGACCGAATGATTAGCTTGGTTGAAGGCAGTGTACGACACAAAACACCAAATGAAACTGCTCTCACAATCCTATTACTCGCCATGACACTTATTTTTATGTTTGTCATCATCACAATTCCAGCCTTCTCAAAATACGCTAAAGCACAAACAGATATTGTGATGCTTATTGCTCTCCTTGTTACTCTCATCCCCACCACCATTGGCGGCTTATTGTCCGCCATCGGAATTGCTGGCATGAATCGCCTTCTGCAAATTAACGTTCTTGCCAATTCTGGTCGCGCTGTTGAAGCTGCTGGAGATGTCGATGTTATGCTTTTTGATAAAACGGGCACAATAACACTTGGGAACAGACAAGCAGTCAATTTCATTCCCTGTAATGGCATTACACTTCTTGAACTCGTTAATGCTATTGCAATCGCCTCAATCAGCGATGAAACACCGGAAGGACGATCAATTGTTGAGCTTGCAAAAACACATTATGGTTGGCAATTAACTGAAAACTTAGAAAGTGCAGAAATTATTCCCTTCAGCGCCTCAACCAGATGTAGTGGCATCAAACTTAATAAACAAGAAATTCGCAAAGGCTCCAACCAATCCATCATCAATTTTATTAAAGAAAAAAACAAAGACTTTATCACCCCTCAAGAGTTTACAGACACTGTTGATACAATTGCCCGTCAAGGAGGCACACCGCTTGGAGTCGCTATTAACGATAGACTCATGGGCGTCATTCACTTAAAAGACATCATTAAAACAGGATTAAAACAAAGATTTCAGCAGCTGCATCGTATGGGAATTCAAACGGTGATGGTTACCGGCGATAATCATCTCACCGCCGCTGCTATTGCTGAAGAGGCAGGCATTAGCTCTGTCATTTCAGAAGCCACTCCCGAAGATAAGTTAGACTATATTCGAAAAACTCAAAAAATGGGGCACTTGGTTGCAATGTGCGGAGATGGCAGTAATGATGCGCCAGCCCTTTCTCAGGCGGATGTTGCTGTTGCTATGAATACTGGAACTCCCGCGGCCAAAGAAGCAGGCAACATGATTGACCTAGATTCTGATCCAACCAAAATTATTGATATTGTTAGTATTGGCAAGCAAATGCTGATTACCCGAGGCGCTCTTACAACGTTTAGCATTTCCAATGATGTTGCCAAATACTTTGCCATTATTCCCGCTATGTTTTCAGGAATTTATCCGCAATTAAATTATCTAAACATCATGCGCTTAGCAACGCCACAATCTGCCATTTTATCTGCGATTATCTTTAATGCCCTAATCCTTGTAGCCCTTTTACCTCTTGCCCTAAAAGGAGTGAAATTTCGCCCAACTTCAGCCTCAAGGCTTTTGCGGCGTAATCTTTTAATTTATGGTCTAGGTGGGGTTATTGTTCCTTTTATCGGAATTAAAATTATCGATCTTTTAATTGAAAAGCTTGCTCATGTTTAAACCCCTTTTTATCGCAATTAAATTCCTTCTTTTTTCTACTTTTTTAACGGGAATTCTCTATCCTTTAACCGTTACTATCCTTGGTCAAACTTTCTTCCCAGGCAATAGCAACGGTCAACTTATAGTTAAGGAAGGAAGAGTTATTGGATCAAAACTTATCGGACAGAATTTTACAAAGCCAATCTACTTTCATTCACGTCCCTCTGTCTGCAATTACAATCCACTGCAATCAGGCGCCTCAAATCTCTCTATACGTAATCCAAACATACGCTTCGCTTCTGGTAGTGGCCTTGATCCCCACATCACAATTGAAGACGCTAACAAACAAATTACACGGATAGCAAGGGCTAGAAAACTGGAGGAAATTAAAATTAAAGAGTTAATTAACAAACACTCTATCAAAGGATTATTCTTTAATAATTCAATTATCAATGCCTTAGAGGTCAATTTAGAATTGGATAAAATGAAATAAGAATTTACTTCAATCTAGCTCTATTAACCATGTGTTAAGACAAAATCTTTTAAAATGAAACGATTGGAAATCATAATTTGAGTTTTAAAATGATCTATTATCTTGCAGCTCTTTTATTAACAATCCTTCATTGCGAAACAAATGCTGATGTTAAAATTACCAATGTAAGCACTCCAGTAGTTCATAGCCCCGTCAGTGATCAAGCCACATGGGGGAAAATAACTCAATACTCAGAAGCAGAACTGAATGCTCTTTCCGATATATTGAAAATGGATCTTCTTACACCCTTACCTGAAATCAATGCTCAAGACTTAGAAGTTCTTGCTAAAAAAGGATCAAACGAAGTTAGTCACGTAGAAGGTCCCTGCACTATAGCCAATGTAGAAATCACTCATGGCCAGACGCATCTCGAAGGGAATCAGCCGCTTCTTTTAATAAAGGGTAAATATAAAGGAAATGGAGTATTTGAGTTTAAATACAGCCGTCCGGGTGAAGAACATCAAAACGGAAAAATAGTAAAAATTAAAGCAACCAATCTTGTTATTAATGATCATGTAAAGGACACAACATTAGGGAGATTCCTGCAGAATTACCTCAATGGTTTAACACATGTCCCCGTAAGTCATATTGTGACAGAACAGGCTCCTCGTCCTCAACAAACAAAGACTGTCATTGTACATGATCAACCTCCAACTGTTGTTTATTCTTCTCCGCCATCTCAGCCAACTGTTGTCTATGCTGCTCCACCACCTCCTCCAGTAGTTGTTGGTGTAGCTCCGCTATGGGGTGGATGGCATCATCGCTATTATAGATATTAACTAAGCTTTACCCCAGTTTCTAACTCGGCCCGTGTCGATGTGAACAAACTGGGAATAGCACCCAACGCCACCAGCTTTCAAGGATTGCGCTGCTCTTTGCAGCTGCTTTATTGTCCGATTTGGCAAATAAATATCAGCTGCTTTTCCTAAAGTATGCTGACTATTTTTAGCAACTCCACCACTTCCTTTTTCGCGTAAGCTATGGTTCGTCTTTAAAGATCGATAACCAGAAATCAGTTGAAACGGTTCATGTGTTTCCATTTTATGAGCGATTTGAGTTAATAAGTCCAAAAGACTTTTATCAATAGAATGTGTTTGATTTGTTCTATGATCACGGAACAAACGATTAATCAATCGTAAAGCTTCAGGATCGTACTGTCCTTGTGCCCAAAAAACACATTTTTTTAAAGATTCGCCAGTATGCGTATTTAAAAAACTTAATGAGCGTTCATTCAAGTTTTTCTTTTTAAGCGAGCTTCCTAACAGAGGTGTTGGCGCAAATATACCGCCAAGCGTCAAAAAAGCGGCTTTTCCTGATAAATCTAAGAAATGTCGTCGTGATATTTTTTCAAGGAGCATACTTTTTAAATTCATATTTCAAGAAGATGGTGTACAGTTATTATACAGAATAATTTTAAATTACAGAAGTTATAAATAAAGATGCCCAGAGATCCTTACCGTTTAAGTGTTGGTCTAATGATCGTTAACAACGACAAAAAGGTGTTTGTTGGTCAACGTTTATTCCACTCTTCTGCTCTACCAAAAAACGATGAGGGTGCATGGCAAATGCCCCAGGGTGGAATCGATCACGGAGAAACCCCATCTCAAGCCGCCCTTAGAGAACTTATGGAAGAAGTTGGCTGCGATAATGTAGAAATCATTTCTGAGGCAAAAAAATGGTATAGCTACGATTTACCAGAATATTCGAAAGATAAATCCTGGGGAAGACGCTTTAAAGGCCAAAGACAAAAATGGTTTCTCCTGCAATTCCTGGGAAAAGATGAAGATATTAATATTCATACCGTAAAACCAGAATTTACGAGCTGGCGTTGGGTCGATTATTCAGAACTAACGGGTCTAATTGTCCCTTTTAAACGTGAAGTATACGAAGATGTCGTCAAGGAATTTGAATGGTTTTTCACTGAATAATGATCAAGACTCTCATTTTTTCAAACAATGGCCTTATTCCCCTAGAAGATTCAAGTAAAGGAACACATCCTTTATGGGTCGATATGACAGGTCTCTCTCACAAGACATTTCAAGATATACTTCATATTTTACAAAATGAAGACACATTAAAAGGGAATCATACATTCAATCCCGATGTCTTAAAAAAGATCTCTTTTTCAAAAAGCAAAGATTGGCATGTTGATGAGAATGGTGCTGTTTACTTTAAACTCCTGATTATGAACCCAACAGCTCAAAATGGTTCTCATCAAAAAACAGAAACGCTTATCCTCATTATTTCAAGAACAGGCATTCTAACTCTTCGTGAGTCACACTCTGCCTTAATGACTGACTTTACCAATAACTCTCGTGAGAACCTTACAACAATTGCTGACATCACTTTGGCCATTTTTAATCACTTAATCGATAGATCTTCTGGATTCCTAGAAAATGAATTAGGAATCGTTGACCACATTTGTGGCTCACTCTTTAGTCAAGATAAACATAAAGATAGCAAGATTCTGCGCGATACCACAATCCACGTTGGGAAAACCGGTCAATTTACAATGAATATGCAGCAAAGCCTTGAGACGCTGCAGCGCTCTCTAGAGTTTTTAATTAACGATGACCGCGTCTCGAATATCATTAACGACGATTTTGATCATTTCCGCGAGAAAACCGAAATTCTATCAACCGAAATTGATTCTCTGCAGAACATTGCAGGTTTTCTGATTCAAAATCTTGCGTACATGTCTGAAGCCGCAATTGGGTTAATCGGAATTAAACAAAACGACTTAACTCTCTTCCTATCAACCTTAGCTGCAATTTTGGCGCCACCAAGCCTCATCATCTCCCTATTCGGCCTTCATTTTGATGGAATGCCAAAGCTCAGCTGGACTTTTGGTGCTCCCCTGATGCTTACCTCTATGGTTCTAAGCTCCTTAATAACCTATGCCCTTCTCAAAAAAGGCAGATGTTAAAGCTATTACCCCTCTTCATTACCAACCCAAGAAGGACGGCGATTTGCCAAAAAGGCCTGTATCCCTTCTTGCCCATCTTTAGAGGCTCGCATAATTGAAATTCTGCGCGCAGTTTCATTGTGAACCATTTCATCAATCGGCCGTGATTCAACAAAACGAATCAACTCTTTTGCCGCTCTAAGTGACTCTGGACTACCTTTTAAAATATCATCAACAAGAGCTTCTGATGTTGCATCCAGCTCTCCCTCACCAACAACAAGATGAATTAAGCCTAAACGAAGAGCTTCCGTTGTTGTCATACGCTCAGCAGTTAGAATAAAACGACGTGCCTGACGCTGCCCAATTGCATTCACAACATAAGGTGCGCTAACAGCAGGGATCAGCCCGCGTTTTACTTCAGGAAAACAAAAATAAGCATCCTCTACCGCGATAGCAATATCACAAGCTGCAACCAAACCAACGCCTGTTGCATAAACTGGACCTTGAACCAGTGCAATTGTCGGCTTTGGACAAGTATCAATAGCTTCTAATAAGAGAGCTTGTTTCTTAGCATCGGCAAAATTCTGCTCTGGCGTATAGCTTGTTACTCGCTCCACCCAATTAATATCCGCACCTGCACAAAACAATTTACCGCGTGCAGCTAAAATGATCGCTCTGATATCTGGGTCTTTTCCAAAATTAACAAAATGAGTATAAAGCTCATCAATAACTTGATCATCTAATGCATTGTGAATTTGCGGGCGATTCAAAGTAATTCTTGCCACACCGCGAGATGAAATTTCACGAATTATAGTTTCAGTCATTTCTGTTTCCATTTCAGAGAAGTATCAATCATTAATATCGCATGCTAACAAAACCCGAAGCAGAAACCGATGTCAAGCCAAGATGTCTTAAAGCCAAGCAATTCTTTGCTTCAATCACGTGACAAGATACAGTAATGTTATCTTCATGTTAATGAATCCTAAAGAAAAAATAGTCCATGTCATAACTGGCGTAGGGCAAGGCGGAGCAGAAACCGTACTCCTGCGCCTCACCTCTGGACTAACTGACTTTGATCATTATGTTATTAGTCTCACCCCTATTGACTCCAATGGTCTTGGCCCGCTTTTTAACAAGCATAAAATTCCTCTTTTAAGCTTAGAGATGAATCCCCGAAATCCCTTCAGTCTTTTCAAGCTCTGGAAACTCAAAAAGATACTGCAGCAAGAAAAGCCGGCAATCTTGCAAACATGGATGTATCATGCCAACCTCCTCGGCGGTGTTGCAGGACGTATGGCTGGCATTCCTCGGATTATTTGGAACATTCGAAATGGTGCCCTAGCTCCAGGTGGAGACATTGGTAAGCCGCTTGATCTTTCTACAAAAATTGGATGGGTTACAAAGATTGGCGCCTTAACCTCTCGGTTTCTTCCACATCAAATCATTTCATGTTCAGCGCGTGCCGCTGAAATTCATAAAAAATGGGGATACGCAGAGACTAAATTTCATATCATTCACAACGGAATATCAATATCTGATTTTAAACCTGATAAACAGGCTCGGAAACAAACTCGAGATTCTCTTCAAATTGACACAAACACAAAAATCATTGGACTTATTGGCCGGTATCACCCCCAAAAAGATATCCCAACATTTTTAAAAACCGCTCAAATTCTTTGTAAAAATCGAGAAGATATTAAATTTATTCTTGTGGGAACAAACTTATCATCCACCAACAAAGAGTTAATGGCAGAAATCAAAAAATCAGGATTAGAGGAATCGGTACTCCTGCTAGGTAAACGCCAAGACATCTCAAATATTTTAAATGCTTTTGATGTTTTATGCTCATCCTCATCTTTCGGTGAAGCTTTCCCGAATGTTGTGGCAGAAGCAATGTCTTGCGGCATTCCGTGCGTTGTAACAGACGTTGGAGATTCTGCAAATATTGTTGGTGATTTAGGAATTGTCGTTTCTCCCTCTTCCCCCGAACAAATGGCCACGGCTTGCCTAAAAATCTTAGCAAAGCCCCCCTCATCTAAGAAAACTCAAGAGAGAATAAACACTCATTTTTCTCTTGATAAAATGGTCGATAATTATAAAAAATTTTATTACGTTAGTGAAAATTTAAAAAAATAATTGACTTTTACGTTTTTTTATTTTATTCAACGCTCAGTGAATTTAAATCTTACTTAATTTTTACTTAAGTATAGTGAATTTTAATTTAAAAGAGCCGTTAAAATGATTAAGAAAATACTAGCAACGTTTGTGCTAATACCTATAAATTTTGTAGTTGCTAGTCAATACCTCCCTAGCGAATGGTGCATCGTTACTGGACATTTGCACTCAATTACCCCGCATTATCACATGCTTACTGTGCGTTGTCAGGTAGAGCGAGAGATTGTATGCATTAATCCACCTTCTCACGCATTTTCTTATGTACAGAACGAGTATCTTGATAATGAACGGCCATCAAACCAAATTATTGTTCCTGGAGAAAAGAGAACATATTTGACGCCTGGAATTATTGACAAATTGCTAGGATTTTTTGTGAAAATGAACCGTGAACCTAAAGCAATATCGTCATTTTTAGAAGATTTAAAAATAAGACATATAAGCTTACCAAGCTTTGACGCTTGGGATAAGGCTCTAGAAAGCATTATTCTAAGAAATGACTATAACACCATTATTGATCATATAGAAAATTTTGAGTATTTACCTGAAAAAGACAAAAATTCTCTATCACAAAAAGCACTTACTCTACTTGAAAAACAAAGCACATCAGAATCCACATCAATGAATTCTCAACAAGATATAAAAACAAGATTTCCCGGGCTTTTTTCTCTGCCGAGAGAGAATTTTTTATAAAGATGTTACTTGAAAAGGATTCTTGAGAGATGAGCCTGCCAACCGCTCACCCAATCACTGCAACGTTCAAGACTTAAATAAATCACGGGCGTTGTATACAAGGTAATAACTTGACTCACCAGCAGCCCTCCAATAATAGCTATGCCTAGAGGTTGCCTAAGTTCTGCCCCAACACCTACTCCAAACGCAAGAGGAAGTGCACTTAACATTGCCGCCATCGTTGTCATCATGATAGGACGAAATCTTAAGAGGCATGCTTCAAAGATTGCGTCATATGAACTTTTTCCCTGTGTTCTTTTAATATCTAAGGCAAAATCAATCATCATAATCGCATTCTTCTTAACAATTCCGATTAAAAGAAGAATTCCAATTAAAGAGATTATATTTAACTCATTTCCAGTTATAAGAAGGGCGAGTATAGCGCCCACTCCAGCAGAAGGCAGTGTTGATAAAATTGTAATGGGATGAATTATACTCTCATACAGAATACCAAGAACAATATAAACCGCTAGCAATGCTGCCAAAATAAGATACGGTTGGCTGGCTAATGATTCCTGAAATGCTTTGGCAGTCCCCTGGAATGAGCCTTTAATACTTCCAGCCGGCAGTTGCATCTCATCAATAATGTTTTTTACTGCAATCACAATATCTCCCAAAGCAAAGCCTGGCAAAAGATTAAAAGAAAGTGTTGTAGCAGGAAATTGATTCTGATGATTAACAATTAACAAAGTTGAAGAAGGTGAAAATTTTGAAAAAGCAGATAAGGGAACTTGCTTCCCAGAAGATGAAGCTACATAAATATTATCCAGAGTTTCTGGTTGTTGCCAATATTTTTGGGCAACCGTCATAACAACATGATATTGGTTCATTGATGTATACATAGTGGAGATCTGTCGTTGCCCAAAGGCACTATACAAAGTATTGTCTATCTGCTGGGGTGTAATTCTAAAACGCGATGCAGTATCACGATCAATTGTTATATAAACCTGCAAACCATGATCCAATTGATCACTATTAACATCAACTACGCCTGGTATTTTTGCAAATTTCGCCATAATACGAGGAACCCACTTATTGAGAGTTTCTGTATCATAGGCCGATAATGTATATTGAAACTGTGCACTGTTTTTTTTGCCTCCAATAACCAAATCTTGTGCTGATTTTAAATAAAGCGTTGCCCCTGAAACAACCGCTAGTTTTTTTCTTAATCTATTAAGAACAACTTCTGCAGAGACCTTACGCATTTCAAGGGGCTTTAAAGATATATAGACAGAACCAGCATTACCAGATGAATTCATTCCACCGACATAACCTGTTACACTTTCAACTGCAGGATCTTTTTGAATGATGTTATCAAAGGCAGAAAGTTTATGTTTTAATGCCTGAAAAGATATATTTTGCTGCGCCTGAATTGACCCCATAATGCGCCCCGTATCTTGCTGCGGGAAAAATCCCTTTGAGATAAAAACATACAAAAAAATATTTAATCCAACCGTTGCCAACGTTACCAACAACATTAACCGTGAGTGATTCAAAGCCCAACGCAAACTACTTTTATAATGGGTTTTTAAGAAATGAATAACACCAGAATCACAAACTGATTTTTTATTTTTTGTTTTCAGCAATTGCGCAGACATCATGGGTGTTACTGTCAGCGATACAACCATAGAAACAAGAATTGCAATTGTCATCGTCATGGCAAACTCACGAAATAATCGTCCGATAATACCATTCATCAGCAAGATTGGAATAAAAACAGCAACCAGAGAGATACTCATAGATAATACTGTAAAACCAACCTCCATCGCGCCCTGCATTGCAGCCTTAATTGGCTTCATCCCTGCTTCAATGTGCCGAGAAATATTTTCAAGCACAACCACAGCATCATCAACAACAAAACCCGTAACAATCGTAAGCGCCATCAAAGATAAATTATTGAGACTATACCCACAAAGACACATAATCCCAAAAGTTCCCAATAAAGAAAGAGGAACGACCACACTTGGAATAACAGCTGCTCGTATGTTTCCAAGAAACTTATAGATCACGAGAATAACAAGCACTATTGCTGCCAAAAGCGTAAACTCTACATCTCGCAAAGATGCCCGAATTGTCGCTGTTCTATCCATCGGCACAAACATATCAATCGCAGCAGGAATAGAAGCTTTAAGCTGTGGAATCAGACTATACACCCGATCAACTGTCTCAATGATATTCATTCCTGGCTGTTTGAATACGATAAGTAACACTGAAGGTTTCCCATTTGCTAAACCTGCATTTTTAATATCCTCTACAGAATCCTCCACATCCCCTAAATCAGATAATTTGACAGCAGCTCCATTACGGTACGTAATAATTAGTGGTTTATATTGATACGCTTTAAAAATTTGATCATTCGTCATAATCTCATAAGCATGCACCTCATCATTAATTTGCCCTTTAGGCTTATTCGTGTTTGTTGCTTTAAGTGCTGTACCTACATCATTCAAACTTATTCCATATTTAGTAAGTATTGTTGGATTCAACTCAACCCGAACTGCTGGCAATGAGCTCCCCCCAACAATTACCTGACCAACGCCATTAATTTGTGAAAGTTTTTGCTGGAGAATTGTTGAAGCAACATCATACATCTGCCCCTTAGAATAAATATCAGAGGTTAATGCAATAATCATAATCGGAGAATCAGCAGGATTTACAATGCGATACGTAGGATTATTTGGAAGATTGGAAGGCAACTGACTTCGCGCTGCGTTGATAGCCGCTTGCACATCACGTGCCGCCCCATTGATATCACGAGCTAAATCAAATTGAACCGTGATTTTTGTCATTCCCAGACTGCTTGATGATGTCATCTCAGTAATTCCAGAAATTCTCCCCAACTGACGTTCTAAAGGTGTTGCAACGGATGTTGCCATCACCTCAGGACTTCCTCCTGGCAAAGAAGCCTGTATACTAATTGTTGGAAACTCAACCTGCGGTAAAGGGGAAACAGGCATCGCATGAAAAGCTATTATGCCAGAGAGCGCAACTCCGAATGCTAGAAGCGTCGTTGCAATAGGCCTTTGAACGGAAGAAAGAATGAAATTCATTTTACACGAAACATTCTTAGGTTTTTAGACATCTTATCAAATGTTAAATAAATGATAGGCGTTGTATAAAGTGTCAGTAATTGACTCACAACGAGCCCACCAATTATTGAAAAACCTAAGGGTTGACGCAGTTCAGCACCAATTCCAGAACTAAAAGCAAGTGGAACAGCCCCAAAAACAGCTGTCATTGTCGTCATTAAAATAGGCCTAAACCGCAAAAGACAAGCTTCATAAATCGCATCTCTTGGCGATTTTCTCTCTACCCTTTCAAGCTCAAGCGCAAAGTCAATCATCATGATTGCATTTTTCTTCACAATCCCAATTAAGAGAATTATGCCAATAAGCGCAATAACACCAAAATCCTTCCCCGTTATAAAGAGTACAAAAAGCGCTCCCATGCCTGCTGATGGCAAAGTTGAAAGAATTGTTATCGGATGAATATAGCTCTCATAAAGCACACCAAGAACAATATAAACAACGATAATTGCCGCAATAATCAACCACATTTCATTCGCCAAAGAGTTCTGAAAGATTTTAGCCTCACCCTCAAAACTTGTTTGAACACTTTCAGGAATTCCAATGTCTTCCTTTGCTTTATTTATCGCTAAAACTGCATCTCCAAGTGCTGCACCAGGCGCCAAATTAAAAGAGAGAGTAGAGACTGGAAACTGACCTTGGCGATTAATAACCAAAGGACCAGATTTTTCTGTAACTTTGGAGAATGTTCGAAGAGGAATTGCCTTCTGTCCAATTGAAGAAGTGACATATATATTATCAAGGGCTTGTTGCATTTTCTGGATATCTTGAAAAATTTCCAAAATCACATGATATTGATTAATCTGGGTAAAGATGGTTAAAATCTGCCGCTGTCCAAAGGCACTATACAGAATATTATCAATTTGTTGCATTGTAATGCCAAGGCGCGACGCCGTATCGCGATCAATTTCAATAAACTTTTGAAGTCCGAAGTTTTGTTGATCACTGGCAATATCTCTTAATTTTGGCTCCTCTTGAAGCTTTAAAATCAGAGCATTCGTCCACTTTTCAACCTCTAAACTATCAGGAGAACTCAAGCTATATTGATACTGAGTACGGCTAACTCTGTCATCTATGGTCAAATCTTGAATAGGCCGCATGTAAAGAGTAATTCCAGGAATTTTTTCTGTGCTTTCTTTAAGACGTTTAATAACATCAATCGCTCCATCATCACGTTGTTCTAGGGACTTCAGATTGATAAGAAATCGGCCACTATTAAGCGTTATATTCGTACCATCAATCCCAATAAACGAAGATAAACTTTCAACAGCTGGATCTTTTAAAATAATTTCTGCAAGTGCCTTTTGACGCTCACTCATTGCAGCGAATGAAATAGATTGAGGTGCTTCAGAAATTCCTTGTATAAGGCCTGTATCTTGAACAGGAAAGAATCCTTTTGGAATAATAAAAAACAACAACCCTGTTAAACCAAGAGTCATAAATGCGACAACCAGCACTAACTTTTGATGCTCAAAAACTTTTAAAAGTGACCGTCCATAATACTTGATAAGTTTGTTTAGAAAATCATCTGAGACCTCTATTTTCTTTTGATGTCGCAAGAATTTAGAACACAACATTGGTGTTAACGTTAAAGAAATAACACCTGAAAGAATGATAGAAATTGATAACGTAATCGCAAACTCACGAAATAAGCATCCAACAACATCTTCCATAAAAAGCAACGGGATCATCACCGCAATCAAAGAAACCGTTAATGAAATAATCGTAAATCCAACCTGCCTTGATCCTTTTAAAGCAGCTTGTAAAGGCGAATCTCCCTTTTCAATATAACGTGAAATATTTTCAACCATCACAATGGCATCATCCACAACAAAACCAGTCGCAATTGTCAGAGCCATAAGAGTTAAGTTATTAAGACTAAACCCCATAAGATACATTACAGAAAAAGTTCCAATTAAAGATAATGGAACAGCAATGCTTGGAATAATTGTTGCTGAAAAATTACGAAGAAACAGAAAAACGACAAGGATAACTAACGAAACTGCTATAAACAGATCAAGCTCCGCATCTTTCACAGAAGAGCGAATTGTTAAAGTTCTATCCGTCAAAAGCGATACGTGAATGTCACTCGGCAGAGAAGCACTAAGTTGCGGTAATAATGCCTTAATCTTATCAACTACCTTAATGACATTCGCCCCAGGCTGACGTTGTATATTGATAATCACAGCCGGCGTTCCATTCACCCATGCTGCTTGTCGTATATCTTCCGCGTCATCATCAACCAAAGCAATATCACTTAGACGAATCGGAGCACCTTTTTTATAAGAAATAACCAAAGTTTTAAAATCTTGACTCGATAAAAGCTGATCATTAGCATTAATCGCATAAGATAAATCCTTTCCATCAAAACTACCTTTCGGTTGATTCGCAGAAGAAGCTGCAATAGCAAGTCTCACATCTTCAAGCGTTAATCCATACGACGCCAAAGCATTTGAATTACACCTGATACGAATTGCTGGACGCTGCCCTCCGCTAATGCTTACAAGACCGACACCTGTGATTTGTGCAATTTTCTGAGAAAAACGTGTATCCGCATAATCTTCAACTTTTGGCAAAGGAAGATTTTTAGAAGTAAGAGCTAATGTCAGGATTGGAGTATCAGCTGGATTTACCTTGTTATAGACAGGAGGGTTCGGCAGATCAGTTGGCAGATAGTTTGTCGCTGCATTAATCGCTGCTTGAACTTCTTGTTCAGCAACATCAAGACTCATATCAAGACCAAATTTAAGAGTAATCATCGAAGCACCGCTTGAACTGCTTGATGTCATTTGATTTAGACCTGTCATTTGTCCAAACTGTTTCTCTAAAGGAGCAGTAATAAGAGATGCCATAACGTCAGGACTCGCGCCTGGATAAAAAGTAGAAACTCGTATTGTTGGATAATCAACCTCAGGCAATGCTGAAACTGGCAGCATTTTATAAGCTAGTGATCCAACTAATAATAACGCTAGCATAAGAAGTGATGTCGCAATGGGCCTTTGAATAAATAGCCGAGACGGATTCATAAGCTATTTTTCCTTTTTACGCGCAGCTTTACTTTCTGGCACGAGAACAGAAGCGCCATCTACTAACTTGTCACCTCCTTCAATAACAACAGATTTTCCGGCAATCACCCCCTCACCCATAACAGCTGTATCATTGCCTGCCTTTGCTCGAACTGTAATTGGCCTAATGCTAACAGTCTGATTGCTATTTAACATATAAACAAACGTGCCTTTAACCCCATATTGAATCGCTGACGTTGGCACCACAGCAGCCTTTTCCAACGTATCAACCAGCATACGTACATTAATAAATTGATTCGGAATTAGGCTATTATCATCATTTGAAAATCGAGACTTAAGCTTAATTGTACCTGTTGTTGAATCAATTTGATTATCAACAGTTAAAAGCTCTCCTGTTGCTAAAAGTTTATTCTGCCAACGATCATAAGCCTCTACTTTTAGTGGATGTTTCATATCCAGCTTTTTCATAATTGGCTGCAAATTATCTTGAGGAATCGAAAAAACCACATTGATAGGATTTATCGCATTGATTATCAACAAACCATTCGCATCCGTGGTTTGCACAAGATTTCCTGGATCAACTAAACGCAGCCCCACTCTCCCAGAAATTGGAGAGGTAACGTGGCAATGCGTCAGATTTAATCGAGCCATATCCACCAAACCTTGGTCGGACTTAACCGTACCTTCGTATTGTTTTACCAGCGCATCTTGCGTATCCAGTTTTTGTTTTGTAACAACACTATTTTTGACTAGTGCCTGATAACGCTTTAAATCAAGTTTTGCATTGGTAAGAAGTGCCTCATCCCGTGCTAACTGCCCCTCATATTGCGTCAATTGCGCCTGATAGGCTCTTGAATCTATCTCGGCCAATAAATCCCCAATTTTGACAATTTGTCCTTCAGTAAAGGCAACACTCTGTAGTTGACCATTAACCTGGGTTTTTATCGTTACGCTGTCAACTGAAACAACGGAACCGAGTGCATCCAGATACACAGGCATATTTGCTTCTTTGACGGGTGCCAAAACAACTATTGGTAAATGTTTATTCTTGTGGTCTTTTTTGGAAGAACTATTGTAAGTACATTTTTGAATGACTCCTGCCACCACAAGCATCATAACTAAAAAAGCCATTAGCTTTAGGATCAAGCACCTATGTCTGTTCTTACAAAAAATAACGCTCAAAATTTGCGCTTTTGGAAAAACACCGCGAAGCCGATGCTGCATGTCTTTAAACGCAATCATTTTAACTTTCTCTTAAATTTTATGCTCTTTCACATACTTAAGATTAGTTAAAATTAGTTAATATTTTATGTATCTTGTTTTATATGTTTTCTTTTGATTCTTTACTAAGATAAAGATAACAGCGTATCTTTCCTTATTCTGGAACCTTCGCCTCATCTTTCAACATCGCAAGCGCCTCAACAAGCGAAACCGTCTGCTGAGCTTCGCCGCCCAGTTTTCTAATAGCAACGGTTTTCTCATCAGATTCACGTTTACCAACCACCAAAATGTACGGGATTTTTTGCAAGGAATGCTCGCGCACCTTATAGCTGATTTTCTCGTTACGTGTATCAAGTTCAGCGCGAAGCCCATTTGCCCGCAGTTGCTCTACGATAGTATTCGCATAGTCTTCAGCATCCGTAATAACGGTTGCCACAACAGCTTGAACCGGCGCCAGCCACAAAGGAAACTTACCTGCATAGTGCTCAATTAAAACACCGATAAATCGCTCAAAGGATCCAAAAATCGCACGATGTATCATCACCGGACGATGTTTTTTACCGTCTTCACCAATATAACTCGCATCAAGACGTTCAGGGAGAACAAAATCAACCTGCAGCGTTCCACACTGCCAATCACGTCCGATACTGTCGCGCAAAACAAACTCAAGCTTAGGGCCGTAAAACGCACCTTCGCCAGGGTTCAATGTGTAAGAAAGTTCTGCCGCGGTTGCCGCTTCAATCAGTGCCTTTTCAGCTTGATCCCAAACCTCATCAGCCCCTGCTCGCTTTTCAGGACGGTCAGAAAATTTAATACGAACATCAGTAAATCCAAAATCCTCATAAATATCTTTTAACAAATCACAAAATGCTTTTGTCTCTGTGATAATTTGCTCTGGTGTACAGAAAATATGAGCATCATCCTGCGTGAACGCACGCACTCGCATCAATCCGTGCAATGAACCTGATGGCTCGTTGCGATGACACGAGCCAAACTCAGCCATTCGCAATGGCAGATCTCTATAACTTTTAAGCCCTTGTTTGAAAATTTGCACATGACAAGGACAATTCATTGGCTTCACAGCGAGTGTACGATCCTCTGAATCAACCGTAAACATACCTTCACGGAATTTTTCCCAGTGCCCAGAAGCTTCCCATAGGCTTCGATCAACTAGCTGCGGTGTTTTAACCTCAACATAGTCATTTTTTTCGAGACGATTTCGAATATAACTCTCTAGTTTTCGGTATATACTATATCCCTTGGAATGCCAAAAAACACTGCCTGGTGCTTCTTCTTGAATATGAAATAGGTCCAGCTCCGCCCCTAAACGTCGGTGGTCGCGCTTTTCCGCCTCTTCCAATTGGTGCAAATAATCTTTTAGCTGCTGTTCTGTTGACCAAGCTGTTCCATAAATTCTTTGCAGCATTGGATTGCGATGATCACCGCGCCAATAGGCTCCAGCAATTTTCATTAATTTAAAAGCAGTTCCTAAACGACCAGTTGAAGGTAAATGTGGTCCCCTACATAAATCGACAAAATTACCTTGGCGATACAAAGTAATTCCTTCATCGCCTGGAATACTTTCAATCAACTCTGCCTTAAAATGTTCGCCCATTTCTTTAAACATTTTGATCGCATCTGGACGGCTCCACTCTTCACGTGTAATTTTTTCGTCACGTGCAACAATTTCTCGCATACGCTTTTCAATTGTAACAAGATCATCTGGAGTAAAAGATTTCTCACGATAAAAATCATAATAAAAGCCATTTTCAATAGCCGGCCCGATTGTTATTTGAGTCTCTGGATAAAGTTCTTTAACCGCTTCCGCAATTACGTGGGCTGTATCGTGGCGAAGAATTTCTAAACCCTCTTCATCATTACGCATAATTAACTCAATCGAAGCTTGATCAGGAATAATGCAGGTTAAATCTTTTGACACACCATTTATGCGAATTGCGACCGCTTCCTTTGCTAGACGCGGCGAAATTGAAGCCGCAACATCTAATCCTGTTACTGGCTGACCATATTCCCTAACACTACCGTCTTTTAAAATCACCGCTGGCATACCGAAAAACTCCTAAACTACCAAAATTCTAAATCTTACCTAAATCCTAGGTAGCATCTTTTTAGCGAGAACTCTATATTATATAATCGTTTAGTCGTTATTTAAAAAGAGGATTGCAAATTGAGCCAAGAAATCAAAACACGCGTTTTAATCATCGGTGGTGGACCTGCTGGGTATACAGCGGCTATTTATGCAGCCAGAGCTAATTTAAATCCTTTGCAAGTCCTTGGAATTCAGCCGGGTGGACAGTTAATGATTACAACGGACGTTGAAAATTATCCAGGATTTCAAGATGCTGTTCAGGGTCCTTGGCTCATGGAACAAATGCGCGGCCAAGCAGAGCATGTTGGAACTCAAACTGTTGAAGATACCATTGTCAAAGTTGATTTCAGCCAAGCTCCTTTTAAATGTTGGGGCGATAGCGGCACTCTTTATCTAGCAGATTCAGTTATTATTTGCACAGGTGCCCAGGCGCGTTGGCTCGGCCTTGAAAGTGAAGAAAAATTTCGCGGATTTGGTGTTTCAGCTTGCGCCACATGTGATGGCTTTTTCTTTAAAGGAAAAAATGTTGCAGTTGTTGGCGGCGGGAACACCGCAGTTGAAGAAGCTATCTTCTTAACCAACCACGCGAATCATGTCACCCTTATCCATCGTCGTGATTCCCTACGAGCCGAGAAAATTGCCCAGGATCGTCTATTCAAAAATCCAAAAATCTCTGTTATTTGGGATACAGCTATTGAAGAAATTCAAGGTCAAGAAAACCCACCTGCCGTAACCTCACTCCGTCTTAAAAATCTAAAAACCAATCAAGAGTCTAACCTTGATGTTGATGGTGTTTTCATTGCAATTGGACACACTCCAATGAGTGAGCTTTTCAAAGATCAGCTGAAAATGGATGAAGAGGGTTATCTCTTAGCCGCACCTAATAGCACTGCAACGAATATTCCTGGAATTTTTGTGGCAGGTGACGTTCAAGATAAAATTTATCGTCAAGCCGTCACCGCCGCAGGACAAGGTTGCATGGCCGCCATTGAAGCTGAGAAGTTTTTAAATCATTGAGCAACATCGCAATCTCACCTGATCAATTCTCAGCTATCATAGCACCATTTCCAGAGATGAAAACGATTGCAGTTGCAGTCTCTGGAGGAGCAGACAGCATGGCATTGTCACTCTTGATGCATGAATGGGCACAACCTTTAGGTAAAAAAATTATTGGGTTAACGGTTGATCACCAACTGCGTAGCAACTCCACTCAAGAGGCAACCCAAGTTAATGATTGGTTTAAACGTCAAGACATTGAGCATCACATCCTAACCTGGGAGACTCCCCCTCCTCTCCCCCTTAACGGACTACAAACAAAAGCACGCAAAGCCCGATATCACCTTTTAGACGAGTGGTGTAAAAATGCTAACGTTAATGCACTTATGACCGCTCACCATGCACAAGACCAACTCGAAACTTTCTTGATGCGTCTTAGTAAGGGATCAGGATTAACAGGACTCTGCGGCATTCAACCTATCACAAAAACCAGTTGGGGAAATCTCTGTAGACCTCTTTTAAAAGTATATCCCGAACAACTCAAAGAAACTTTGCTCAGGTTTAATCAACCTTTCATCCAAGATCCCAGCAATGAAAACCCTGATTTCACTAGAGTTCGTTGGCGTCAATTACTCCCTCTTTTGGGCTCAGAAGGATTAAATTCTAAAGCACTTCAATTAACAATTGAAAGATTGCAAAGTGCAGAAAATCTATTAGAAGAGCAAACCAACACAGCCTTAGCTAATTGCGTTTCATCACTCGATGATAAAAATGCGATTCTTGATTGGGTCTTTTTCTTAAAATTACCATCTGAAATTGGTAAAAGAATCTTATTAAAAATCACTGCCTTAATTGGAGATCAAAGTTATCCTTGCCGCTACAAAGTTATCACAGGGCTTTACACTGCTTTGCTGAAAACAGATTTTAAAGGAGCAACAGCTGGAGGTTGCTGTTTTAAAAGAAAAAAACTAGGCCAGATTTTCGTAAAAAAAGATAAAAGATCAAATCAACACCTTCATTCACAAAATATATAGATGATCAAAGCTTAACCTAATCGAATTAATGTGCTATACGTTATTCCAAATGAAGATATTGAGAGGTTGAATTTTGAACGCAACAACACGTAATTTAGTTTTATGGGCTATTATTGGAACACTCATATTTTCTGTGTTCCAGATGTTTCCTGGATCTTCAACTCGCCAGGTAAATCCTCCAATCGCTTTTTCAGATTTTATTGCTGACGTTAATGACAGCAAAATTGAAGAAGTTTTAATCCGAGGTAATAACATTTATGGAAAAAGCAAAGATGGCAGAACCTTCTCCACTTATGCGCCTAATCATGTAGATATTATTCAAAAATTAACAGACAAACACATCAAGATTCGAGCGATGCCCCCTGAAGAAGAATTCCCTTCTTTCTTCCATTTGTTTTTGTCTTGGTTACCACTTCTTTTGTTAATTGGACTCTCAATCTTCTCTCTTCGTCAAATGCAAGCGGGCGGAAACAAAGCCATGGGCTTTGGCAAGTCTCGTGCACGTCGCATGAATGAAAGCACAACCAAAGTTACTTTTGAAGATGTCGCTGGAATTGAAGAAGCTAAACAAGAATTACAAGAAGTTGTTGATTTTCTAAAGGATCCATTAAAATTTCAACGCCTAGGCGGAAAAATCCCTCGGGGTGTTCTGCTCGTTGGCCCTCCAGGGACAGGTAAAACGTTGCTAGCAAAAGCGATTGCTGGTGAGGCAAATGTTCCATTTTTCAGTATATCTGGTTCTGACTTTGTTGAAATGTTTGTTGGTGTTGGCGCAAGTCGAGTCCGTGACATGTTTGAACAAGCAAAGAAAAATGCTCCTTGTATTGTTTTTATTGATGAAATTGATGCCGTTGGTAGACACCGTGGCGCTGGTCTTGGTGGCGGCAATGATGAACGCGAGCAAACCCTCAACCAACTTCTCGTTGAGATGGATGGGTTCGAAGAAAACCAAGGTGTTATTTTGGTTGCAGCAACCAATCGTCCAGATATTTTAGACCCTGCTCTTCTTCGTCCTGGTCGTTTTGATCGCCAAGTTGTGGTCCCAAATCCAGATGTGGCTGGACGCGAGAAAATCCTAAAAGTTCACATGAGAAAGCTACCATTGGCACCAAACGTTGACGCCAGAATTATTGCAAGAGGAACTCCTGGATTTTCAGGTGCAGACCTTGCTAACCTTGTAAATGAAGCAGCTTTATTAGCCGCTCGCAAAAGTAAGTTAGCTGTAAGTATGGCTGAATTTGAACAGGCAAAAGACAAAGTGTTGATGGGCGCTGAAAGACGTTCAATGGTTATGACTGAAGACGAAAAACGTCTAACAGCATACCATGAATCAGGTCATGCAATTATTGCTTATTATATGCCAGACTCTGACCCTATTCATAAAGCAACGATTATTCCAAGAGGACGTGCGCTTGGGATGGTTATGCGTTTACCTGAAGGAGATCGGGTTTCTCTATCTCGCAGTAAACTTCTTGCCGACTTGAAAGTGGCAATGGGCGGACGCATTGCAGAAGAGATGATTTTTGGGTATGAAAAAGTCACAACCGGAGCTTCTTCCGATATTCGCATGGCAACAGATATTGCAAAACGCATGATTACGGAATGGGGAATGAGTGACCGCCTTGGATTCCAAGCATACGGTAGCCCACAAGAAGAAGTCTTTTTGGGTTATTCCGTTAATCAGAATAAAGCTTTATCTGAAGCAACGGCTCAAATCGTTGATGAAGAAGTAAGACGTGTTTTGGATGAGTGTTACGTTGCCGCACAAAAGTTACTTCATGACAAGCTTGATATGTTGCATAAACTTGCTAAATGTTTGTTAGAACGTGAAACTCTTACAGGTGAAGACATTCGCATACTTCTAGAAGGTGGAGTTTTAAAAGCATTTGAACCAGACAGTTCAGATGATTCTGATGCGCCTCGCTCAACTGTTCCGACAACTCAACCCATTATACAAACGCCTCAAGAAATCTAAAATGGGTATAAACAAGTTGTTCGGCACAGATGGCATCCGCGGCCAGGCTAACGTCTGGCCAATGACACCTGAAGTTATTTCGAAAGTTGCAAAAGCAGCTGCAAGTAGCTTCATGGCAAAAGCACCTGCCAATTTAATTCATGGTGATCATCGTTATACCGTTGTAATTGGAAAAGACACACGCCTCTCTGGCTATATGGTTGAATCATCTCTAATGGCCGGTTTCGTTGCAATGGGGCTGGATGTTATTTTGCTAGGCCCTCTTCCAACGCCTGCCGTTGCCATGTTAACGCGCTCTCTTCGAGCGAACCTTGGCGTTATGATTTCAGCTTCTCATAACCATTATTTAGATAATGGTATTAAGTTTTTTGGGCCTGACGGTTCTAAATTATCAGATATTGATGAAGGTGAAATTGAAAAACTCTGCGCAGCAGAAAACTTTTCTTTAGCACCTGCAGCCTTTATTGGAAAAGCAAAACGTTTAGATGACGCAGCAGGTCGCTACATAGAATTCGCTAAAGCAACATTCCCGCGTGGCCTCAGGTTAGACGGGCTTAAAATTGTTGTAGATTGCGCGCATGGTGCTGCTTATAAAGTTGCCCCAAAGATTTTATGGGAACTTGGTGCAGATGTAATTGCTATTGGGGCGAATCCTGATGGAAGTAACATCAATGAAAATTGCGGCGCAACTTCTCCTAAATCTCTTCAAGAATCTGTTATTTCTCACCGCGCTGACTTAGGAATTGCTCTCGATGGCGATGCCGATCGCCTTATTATGGTTGACGAAGCAGGAGCACTTCTAGACGGCGATCAATTAATGGCAACAATCGCAACGCTTTGGAGAGAGTCCAACTTATTGCGTGGCCAAGGAATTGTCGCAACACACATGTCAAATCTAGGTTTAGAACGATACCTTGAAACCAAAAACCTACACTTATTTAGGGCCGCAGTTGGCGACCGTTATGTCATCGAAGAGATGCGGAAAAATGGATGCAATATTGGCGGTGAGCAATCCGGCCACATCATCTTAAGTGAGTATTGCACAACGGGTGACGGTCTCATCGCTGCCTTACAAATCTTGAGCATACTTGTCCAATCGAACAAACGCATGAGCGATATTGGCCATACGTTTGAAGCGGTACCACAGATTCTTCAAAGCATCTCCACAAAAAACTTTATTGATTTAGATCAAGATCGAATTCAAAAAGTCATTCAAGATGCTAGTGAAAAGCTTGAATCGAATGGAAGACTCCTCATTCGCAAATCAGGAACAGAACCTGTCATTCGCATCATGGCCCAAGGTGACGACCAAGCCTTATTAAAAACCATCGTTCAAGATATCGTTGAAACAATCCAGATGGTTGATTCAAAAGCGGCTTAAAATTCACTCGCAATCCGTTAAAGAGTCGTGATAAAATACCCTAAAAATACATAAATAATAAGAGAAAATTAATGGGACATATAAACCCACGTGTTGATATTGCGTTTAAAAAAATCTTTGGTGTGGAAGAAAACAAAGATTTAACAATAGCGCTTATTAACTCCATCGTATCTGAAGCAGATCAGGTAACAGAGATCACACTTTTGAATCCCTACAATCCACGGAATTTTATGAATGACAAGCTTTCTATTCTTGATGTCAAAGCAAAAGGACAGAATGGCAAACGATTTAATATTGAGATTCAAATCAGTGACGAAGCTAATTATGATAAAAGAGCTCTTTATTACTGGGGAAAACTCTATACAGAACAATTAAAAAAATCTGAAGATTACTCCAAACTCTCAAAAGCAATTGGAATTCATATCCTCAATTTTACTTCTATCCCTGAGTCAGATAAATATCATAATGTGTTTCACATTGCCGAAAAAGATACGGGCATTGTTTATTTTAAAGATTTAGAACTTCATACAATCGAATTAAAAAAATTCACACACCACGACAATGAAGAATTAGTAGATATCATTGCTAAGGTGAAAAATTCTCTTGATATGTGGGTTGCTTTTTTAACAAGGAATGAATTGTTCAATAAAGATGATCTCCCCAAAGAACTAGAGAATACGGATTTAAGAAAAGCCCTTACTGTGCTTGAAATCATGAACTTTAGTGATGAAGAAAACGAAGCATATGAGGATCACCTTAAGTGGCTACGCATAGAAACTAATACTCTTAAAAATTATGAACAGAAAGGCTGGGATAAAGGCCTAAAGAAAGGACTGGAACAAGGCTTAGAGCAAGGATTAAAGCAAGTTGCGAAAAATCTTTTAAAAAATGGAATGAATATAAAAGACGTCGCTTGCAACACAGGCCTGCCTGAAGAACAAATTCAAAAACTAATTTGAAATCCTAACAAACATAACATTTTCCACTATGCGAAATAGATGCGCTGGTTTATCTTTATAAGAAAATTAATGATTAAAGGAATTGTCTTAATATGCCGGCTAAAAACAATAATGTGCCCCATGTCATCGTTCTTGGAAATGAAAAAGGGGGGACAGGAAAATCAACTGTTGCAATGCATATTATTACAAGCCTACTAAGACAAGGATATACAGTTGGTTCAATTGACGTTGACGCGAGGCAAGGAACACTAACGCGCTATGTTGAAAATCGCCGATTGCGAAAAGAAAACAAAGGCGAGGATTTACCTCTTCCTCAACATGAAGCTATTTTTCGAAGCGCTCTTCAAGATACGGTTGAGGCTGAAACTGAAGATCGCATCAAATTAGAATCAACGATATCTAGCTTTCAAAGCTGTGACTATATAATCATTGATACTCCAGGAAGCGATAATTACTTATCACGCCTTGCACACTCTTATGCAAACACTCTCATCACACCTCTCAATGACAGCTTTATTGACTTAGATATGCTTGTCCGCCTTAACCCCGATTCACTTAATATATTAAAACCAAGTACATATGCAGAAATGGTTTGGGATCAAAAAAAGCAACGCGCTATTCGCAATGGTGGCTCAATTGATTGGATTGTTTTGCGAAATCGCTTAAGCAGCATTTATTCCAGAAACAAAGAAGAAATGGAAAAGGTTCTCTCAGCCTTATCTAAAAGAATCGGTTTTAGGCTTGTTGCAGGGTTTGGTGAGCGCGTTATCTTTAGAGAACTTTTTTTAAGTGGGCTAACTCTTCTTGATATGCGCGAGAGCAATACTCCCTTAAGCCTGTCCCACGTGGCTGCAAAACAAGAGCTTGCCAACTTAATGGACTTAATTCAATTGCCTGCAAACTCTTCTAGTAAACAGAGTGCAACAAATTAAAATGAATAATACACAAGGCGTTAAAACTGCAGTTTTCCCTGTTGCTGGCCTTGGAAGTAGATTCTTACCAGCAACAAAAGCAATTCCAAAAGAAATGTTAATCGTTGTCGACAAACCTCTCATTCAATATGCAGTTGAGGAAGCTCGTGACGCTGGAATTGAACGATTTATTTTTATAACCTCTCAAGGAAAAGCTTCCATAGAAGATCACTTTGACAGCTCTCCAAATCTTGAAAAAATCTTACATGATCGCAATAAGATTGCTGATCTCAAACGTTTAAAAGCCCTAGAACTCGATCATGGGCAAGCTATCTTTATTAGACAACATGCACCCTTAGGATTAGGGCATGCAGTGTGGTGCGCTCGCCATTTGGTCGGCACGGAACCATTTGCTTTAATTTTAGCAGATGATTTAATTTTAGCAGAAAAGCCCTGCCTCAAACAAATGATTGATAACTACACTGAGAGTGACACTAATATGGTCGCTGTAATGGAAGTTGAGAGAGAAAATGTCAACCGTTACGGCATCTTAGACATCGCTTCAGATGCTACTGGAATAAAAATTAAAGCAAAAGGTGTTGTTGAAAAACCTTCAATTGAAGAGGCTCCCTCCACAACTGCAATCATCGGCCGCTATATTTTGAACTCTCAAATATTCGAACACATAGGTCAACAAAAACCAGGAATCAACGGTGAAATACAACTCACAGATGCAATACAATCTATGATGAAAGATCATCCTCTTTATGGTTTCCGTTATGATGGCCAAAGATTTGACTGCGGCACAAAAGAAGGATGGCTTGAAGCAAACTTTGCTTTTGCGTACGCAGAACCAGATTTACGCGAACAAATGATTCGCACTCTAAGTAAATATCATCCTTCATAACACTCCTTCCGCCCAAGAGGGTTGATAATATTGACTCATCAATAGTATAAAGATCAGATAAGTATACTTCTCTTAAAATCAACGAGTTCCAAAGGAAATAGAAATGCGCGTTGCGATTATTGGCTCAGGGTATGTTGGACTTGTTACAGGATCTTGTTTTTGTGAGTTTGGCTTTAATGTTACCAGCATAGACAATGATATTAATAAAATTGAGAGACTAAAAAAAGGTGAGATTCCAATCTACGAACCTGGATTAGAAGCTCTTGTGCAACAGGGTCTAAACTCTGGCAGACTTTCATTCACAACTGAAATTTCAGAGGCAGTTTCTAATGCTGATATTGTTATGATTGCCGTTGGAACACCTTCTCGTCGTGGGGACGGCCATGCTGATTTAACCTATGTTTTTGAAGCAGCAAAACAAGTTGCCCAGCATTTAAAGGATTATACGGTTGTCGTTACGAAATCGACGGTTCCCGTTGGAACCTCTCGTAAAGTCGCTCAAATCATTCAAGAAACAAGGCTTGATTTAACAATCGGCAAAGATTTTGACGTTGCCTCTAATCCTGAATTTCTACGTGAAGGTTCTGCTATTACTGATTTTATGAGGCCGGATCGCGTTGTTATCGGTGCGGAAAGTGAGAATGCTCGTAAAATCTTGCAAGAGCTTTATCGACCTCTTTATTTACGAGAAACCCCAATCGTTTTTACAAACATAGAAACAGCTGAATTAATTAAATATGCCTCAAACGGCTTTCTCGCTATGAAAATTGCGTTCATCAATCAAATTGCTGATATTTGCGAACAAGCGGGAGCAGACGTTCAGGATGTTGCAAAGGCAGTTGGACTGGATGGAAGAATTGGCCGTAAATTTTTACACGCAGGACCCGGCTATGGTGGCTCGTGTTTTCCAAAAGATACCTTAGCTCTAGCTCAAACAGCGCGGCAACTAGGTACTCCTATGTCTCTCATCGAAGCAGTGGTTGAAGCAAACGATCAACGAAAATTAAGCATGGCGGAAAGAATCATCAAGGCTGTCAAAGGTAAAAAGATTGCAATTTTAGGCATCACCTTTAAACCAAACACAGATGACCTGAGAGATGCTCCTAGCCTTGTCATCATCCCAGAGCTCCAAAAAGCTGGATTTTCTATAAATGTTTATGACCCTCTATATAATGCGAATCAAGGTCAAGCAGAGGCAAAACCGTATTTCTCTAACATTGAGTGGTCAGAAAACCCCTATCATGCTGCAGAGAATGCTGATGCTGTTATTATATTAACCGAATGGAATGAGTTTCGGGCTTTAGATCTCAAACGACTCAATCAACAAATGAATAAAACTAAAGAGAACCTGCCACATTTGATTGATTTCCGTAATATTTACAATGAAGCAGATGTGACCCCTCATGGCTTTCAATACAGTTCGATTGGTCGTCCTTCTCTGAAGTCTGTGGCATGATCCACCACCAATTTAATCCATCTATTTTAAGAGAATATGATATCAGAGGAACTTTTAACGATAATCTAACCGTCAAAGATGCCTATGCACTGGGCCAGCGCTTTGGTTTTTTTGTTAAATCAGAAAATGGACAATCAATCTGCGTTGGCAGAGATGGCAGATTAAGCTCACCAGAATTAACGTCAGCCCTTATCGAAGGCATTCGTTCGCAAGGCATGGATGTTTTGGATATTGGAATTGGCCCAACTCCTATGCTGTATTATTCGATCAAGTATTTTGCGGCAGATGCAGGAATCATGGTTACTGGCTCTCATAATCCAGCTCAAGATAATGGCTTTAAAATGGCCTTAAAAGATCGCCCATTCTTTGGGAAAGACATTCAAAAACTTGACAAGACAATCCCAGCATACACCTCAGTCATTGGAGCTCTATCCACTCGCACAGAAGTGAAAGAGAAATATTGCGAGCGTCTCTTGCAAGATTATCAAAAAAGCGAACGTCGCCTTAAAATTGTTTGGGATCCTGGAAATGGCGCCTCAAGTGAAATTGTTGAAATGCTGACTGCATCTGATCTTTTTTGTGCTGACCACATTCTCTTAAACACAACAATTGATGGCACATTTCCCGCTCATCACCCAGACCCAACAGAGCCAGAAAATCTTAAGCAAATCATTCAAACTGTGACTGAGAAAAAAGCTGATCTAGGCATCGCCTTTGATGGTGATGGTGATCGCATTGGTGTTGTCGATTCAAAGGGCAGAATTCTTTGGGGCGATCAGCTCATGATTCTTTTTGCTAAAGAAGTTCTAAAAGATAACCCCAATGCCACCATCATTGCAGATGTTAAAGCAAGTCAAGTTCTCTTTGAACAAATAAAGCTTATGGGTGGAGTTGGCTTAATGGCAAGAACTGGCCATTCTCTTATAAAAAGCAAAATGAAAGAAACAGGGGCTCTTCTTGCTGGCGAAATGAGTGGCCACATCTTTTTTGCTGATCGCTATTATGGATATGATGACGCCCTTTATGCCGCAATCCGTTTAATCAACATTCTTCAACAATCACCTTTGTCCTTAGCTGATATTTTTGACCAGATGCCAAAGTTAATTAACACTCCTGAAATTCGAATTCCTTGTGCTGATTCTCTAAAATTCTCAGTTATAGATAATATCCATGCCCAACTTAAAACCAAAAATGCTACGTTTAGCGATGTTGATGGAGTGAGAGTTACAACAGATGACGGCTGGTGGTTGCTTCGTGCTTCAAATACTCAAAGTATTCTTGTTGCCAGATGTGAATCAAAAACAGAAGCAGGCCTTCAACGACTAAAAGAGCAATTACAAGAATATTTAGAAATCCCAATTCTGAATTGAAACATTAAAAAATCATAAAGAAATTGAATCAATTATGCTTCATAAGATCACCGGATCAAGTCCAGTGACGACAGCGAAGGGTACGGGATTAAAATTGTATAAACAAGGTTCAGCTTTTTGAGCTGTCAGCCTTATCTCCCCACTGTCATCCCCGGGGATCTCATGCAGATTCTCTGAATAGCTACTAAGATTTCTTTGGAGAGATAACACGTGGCACAATCCAATTTGTTGGCATGCCTTTATTTTTTACACTGCACTCTTTAACCGTTTCTTTCTTCACTGACATTGAAACCGGCTGCTGTTTCTTAATCATAGAAACAGAAGGCCCCTTAAGACTAATTTGAAAGACTTCACTAAGCTTATCTTTTGGCACATAAGATTTCTTGTTTTCATTACGATAGTTAACCTCTATCAGCTCTCCGCCTTTTTGTGATTTTTCAATAATCGGACGACCAAATTTAGGTTTAGCTTTTTTCAGATCAGGAATTGCAAAAGGGCTTTTTGGATGTCTATCACGGCTACTAACAGCCCCGATTTTACGAAAATTGTCTTCCAGCAATCCTGCAATTTTTTTGTCTCGCCAAGCAGGTGTCATGCCGCCCATCACAACAGCAATCAGTCTGTGTGAATTGTTATTACGATCCATTCGAACAGCAGAGGCACTTAAATTAAAACCAGCCGCGTTCGTAAATCCTGTTTTAACGCCGTCAAGACCCTCAACTTTTCCTAATAACTTGTTGTGATTCTTATGAACAACACCCTGATAGTTAAAAGTTTTTGCCTTAAAATAACGGTAATACTCTGGGAAATCATTAAATAAAGCTTTAGCAAGAGTCGCCATATCCTTGGCTGTACTTACTTGTCCAGGATTAGGAACCCCAGATGCATTTTTAAAAGTCGTATCATACATTTTTAGTGCACGTGCCTTTTTAGTCATCGCATCACAAAATGCACTTTCGCTCCCGCTCAACCCTTCAGCAACAGCAACAGAAGCATCATTTGCAGATTTGGTTATTAAACTCATAATGATATGTTCTACTGAAATTCTCTCGCCTACTCGCAATCCTAATTTGCAAGGAATTTGCCGTGTAGCTCTTGTTGAGACTGGGAATGTTGTTCTCATCGTAATGCGGCCTGATTTCAAAGCCTCAAAGATCATGTACAAAGTCATTTTTTTTGTTAAAGATGCAGGATGGCGCCGCATGTCAGAATTATGTTCATGTAAAACTTTTCCTGTTTTTGCATCAATAACAATTGCCGCATAACGTTCAGGGTTAGCTGCTGCTTTTTTAATAAACACAGCATCAACACAAACAATACACAGAATAAAAGGTAAAACTAACCTGTTAAACAAAAACATAACTTTCCATTAATTACTTACTATCTCTATTAAAGGATTTTATGCAGGATTTGTCCAGTCTTATTTGCCTCCTAATTGTATTCTACTGATGATAAATATAGACCGTGTGCTGGTGCTGTTTGTCCTGCACATGTTCGATCAGCTGATTGTAAAATATCAAACACATCACTCTTCGTTAGTTTGCCATCTCCAACTTTTTGCAAGGTTCCCATCATGATTCGAACTTGATTATGCAGAAATGAACGAGAACGGATTGTCGTGACGATTAATTCATCTTTTTGAACAACCTCAAATAATTCCAATGTTCTAATCGAAGAGAGAGCTTGGCAAGCACTAGATCGAAAAGAATTAAAATCATGGCGCCCGACAAGAACCTGAGCTGCTTCATTCATAGATTGCACGCATAATGGCCTCACAACGTGCCATGCTCTTAAGTTTTCTATCATCAAAGGAGGACGACGATTTATAATCCGATATTGATAAGTTCTCATCCGTGCCGAAAATCGACTGTGGAAGTCTGCGTCAACTTTTTCAACCGATAAAATTGAAACACCATGCCTAAATAGATAAAAATTCAAAGCATCCTGAATACGATATGGCTCGTATGATTGATTAAGGTCGAAATGAGCAATCTGCCCTGACGCGTGGACGCCAGCGTCTGTACGCCCCGCTCCTTCAACTAAAACAGTGTAACCACAGAATGATTTAAGTGCTGTCTCAATTTGCCCTTGAACCGTAATAACTCCACCGTCCTGACGTTGCCACCCCGAAAAACGAGAACCATCATATTCAATCTTTACTTTAAAACGATACATAACCTTGAAACCAATTTTTTATAACCACTCAGCATTTTTTTAAGATCCTGCATCAGTAGCTCGTTAACCAAGCTAAAGCTTGGAACTCGTCTACTGTCCAGGATGACAACTGTGGAAGCAAAATTTAAGCTCTCCGCGTCGTCATCTTATCTCTCCGTTTGTCATCCTGGAAAGTCGGTGGAGTCCAAGCTTTGCTTGGTTAACGAAACCACTTATGCAGGATCTCATGCAGATTTACTGGAGTGGTTGCCAATTTTTTGTAACCACCTTCATTCATGAAAGGTATAAACTCAAGACATTATAAAACTTATATTTGAAAAAGAAACCTATTAGAGCTATTCTCAGCTGAGATTTTCAGTTTAAGAGAACAATATGTTAGCTATTCCCGAACAATCCTCCGAGCAAAAAACTTCCATTACTGGAAAACTTTGGAATACTGGCCAGCCAGACGAAAGGCTTATCTTAAGCTTAACGCAACGCTTTGATCTTTCTCCTATATTAGCAAGACTTCTCACGTTGCGTGGCATTGACTTAGACTCTACAGAAAGTTATTTAACGCCAACTTTACGCACTCTCATGCCTGATCCCTCTACTTTAATCGATATGGACAAGGCCGTTCATAAAGTTATTGATGCAATTCAAAAAAAGAAAAAAATTGTTGCTTACGGTGATTACGACGTTGACGGAGCAACCTCTTCTGCCCTACTCAGACGATATTTTCACGACATAGATCATCCCATTGAACTTTACATTCCAGATCGTATAGAGGAAGGTTACGGGGCCAACACCCAAGCCTTGCAGAGCCTTGCTAAAAAAGGCATTTCTCTTGTTTTAATGAGTGATTGCGGCACAACAGCTTTTGAACCATTGGCCAGTGGCAAGCAATTTGGCCTAGACATCATCGTATTAGATCACCACACAGCGCAAGCCAGTTTACCAGAAGCTGCTGCTATCATTAACCCCAACCGACTCGACGATAACAGTGGGCTTGGAAATCTCTGCGCTGCAGCGGTTACTTTTTTCTTCATAACCGCTCTGCATCGCGCGTTAAAAGAACAAGGATGGTTTACTTCCAGAACCGAGCCTAATTTGTTAAATTACTTAGATCTTGTCGCCTTAGGCACTGTTTGCGACGTTATGCCTTTAACAGGATTAAATCGTGCTTTTGTAACTCAAGGCCTTAAAGTCCTGCATCGCCGCAGCAATCTTGGGCTTGCAACCTTAGCAGACGTTAGTGGCATCAGTGAGGCAATTTCTGCTTATCATCTTGGTTTTATCTTAGGACCTCGCATTAATGCTGGCGGGCGCGTTGGAGAAGCAAGTCTTGGCAGTCGCCTTCTCACAACTCTGGATCCAACAGAAGCGCGGCAAATTGCTCAAAAACTTGACCAGCTTAATAAAGAACGACAAGCTATCGAAGTTGATGTTCTTGCCTCTGCCCTTCAGCAAATTGAAGAAAAAGAACTTGATCAGCACCCCGTCATTCTTGTTGCCGGAGATGGCTGGCACCCAGGGGTCATCGGGATTGTCGCAAGTCGCTTAAAAGAAAGATTTCACCGTCCCGCATGTGTTGTGGCTTTTGAAGGTGATATTGGCAAAGGCTCAGGAAGATCTATCCTCGGCGCTGAGCTAGGCGCTGCAATGCACGCTGCGGTTCATAATGGCCTATTAACTAACGGTGGCGGCCACGCTATGGCTGCAGGTTTCACCGTTACACGATCAAGCTATCAAGATTTTCATGATTTTCTAAATCAATATTTAAAAAAGCAAATTGCCGACATTATTCCAGCTTTAAAGCTAGATGCCTCTCTAACGCTCAGAGGAATTAATCTGAGTTTACTGAACGAACTAAAACAATTAGAACCTTTTGGTAACGGTAATGCGTCCCCTCGCTTTGTCTTTCATCACGTCAGAGCCTCCTATGCAGACATTATTGGTGGTCAGCATATTCGCTGCACACTTACTAGCGAAGACGGTACAAAGGCAAAGGCCATTGCCTTTCGCGCTGCTGATCAAAATCTTGGCAACTTCCTCCTAACCGCACGCGACAAGTTAATCAACGTTGCTGGCACTCTTAAACTAGATACTTGGGGCGGAAAACAACAAATCACCCTAATTATCGAAGACGCTATGTTGGC